>CAZOCA010000329.1:0-4850 GCA_964578105.1 uncultured Pararhizobium sp. | reverse complement strand
ACCATTGTGCGCCGTGGCATGGAACCTTTCATTGTATAGAAATTATCAAGGGTCAGATTTAAGGCCCGAATGCTGACATTCTGGCGGATGGCGAGCGCTGTCATTTCTTCCATGTAACCCGCGAGAAGGCCGGCTGCGAAGAAGCCAAGTGGCGGGGGGGCAGCATCGTGACCATTGAGGTTCTCACCCTCGTCGCTGACCAGCCGCCATGTCATGCCCGTGCGGGCGGATTTAACCAGTGCTTCTTTCTGATAGCCCGATAATGACGTGGCAAAAACACGCATCGCCTCTGCCCTGCGCGGCATCGCTGCAGGCACATTCGCGGCATCCGGCATTCCCACTTGGAACACCAGCGGCAGTCCACAAGTTTCGATTACATTTTCGGGTTTCTGCATGCAGCGCCCTTCCCTTGTTTTTCTCTAACGCGTCTGCGGCAAGACCAGATGCCGAAAAGTGAATGCGTTCAATATTGGACTTGCATTTTATTCACAATTCAGTAATTTGTCATTATCTAATCCGTTAGAAACTTGGGAGGTCTCTATGAAAAATTCAATTCTTACCTGTAGCACCGCCGTGGCAGCACTCATGCTGGCGGCAACAACAGCGCCGAGCTTTGCGGCAGAAACAATCAAACTGACGACTGTGTCCGGCTATCCGAAAACAGCCGCATGGGTCGAGGTTTTCGAGACCACCTATGTGCCTGAGGTCAACAAACGCCTTGCGGAAAAAGGCGAGTACGAGATTGAGTGGAGCTATGGCTGGGGCGGTGCAATTGTTGGCCCCAAGGGAGAGCTGGAAGCAATTGAAACCGGCCTTGCTGACATTGGCATCGTGCAGACTGTGTTCCATCCGGACAAATTGCGGGTCTATGATATTGCCTTTGCAACACCCTTTGTGACCACCGATCTGGATCTGGTAACGAAGACAGTCAACGATCTGACAGAACAGTTCCCGGCGATGAAGGCAGTTTGGGCCCAGAACGGTTTGGAATTTCTAACCACTCTGGCTGCGGTTGATAATTATCAAATCCTGCTGGATGGCGAATATACCGGCCCCGAGAGCCTCAAAGGTCTCAAGATCGGTGGTGCGGGCACGAATTTACGATATGTGGAAAGTGTTGGTGCAACGGGTGTTTCCTCCACGCTTGCAGATTTTTACAATGGCGTTGCCAGCGGCCTCTTTGATGGGGTGATTGCCTGGGCGACTGCAGCTGAGGCTTTCAAGCTTTATGAAGCCGCACCGACCTATGTGAAAGTTGATTTTGGCGGCGTGAGTTCCATGGCGCTCAGCGTTAATGAATCGGTCTGGGCTGGCTTGCCGGAGGATGTGCAAATTGCTCTGCGTGATTCTGCTGAAGTCTATCGCGAAGCCCTGGCAAACTACGCCATGGACGAAGCCGCTCAATCTATCGAGGACATGGTGGCTGCGGGCGCCACTGTTGTTCAGGTCAGCCAGGAAGATCGGGTGATTTGGGCAAATGGCATTGATAATATTGCCGGTGAATGGGCTGCTGAAGTTGAAGCCACCGGCGCGCCAGGAACTGAAATCCTGAAAGCCTATATCGACGCCATGAAAGCTGCCGGACAGACGGTCCTGCGCGACTGGTCTGCCGAATAATCTAAAAGGGTCTCCTCCCGAATTGCCTGGATGGGGTCCTTGTGACCCTGTCCAGGTAATTATTCATCATTCAGGAACGCTCCGATGCAAGGCATTTTGGTCCTAGCAAACAGAATTCTGGCCAGTATCGGGACAATTCTCATACTGCTCCAGATGATTCTGATCTGCTGCGATATCGGTGGCCGTTTTTTCTTCGATCATCCGATTCCAGGCGTGTTTGAAATCATCGAACTGACAATCGTCGCGATTGTCTTTTTGCAAATTCCCAACGCCATTGGCACGGGCAATTTCATCCGCTCCGACGCCATTTTCACCGCAATCATCAGCTCGCGCCCCGGTCTGGGGCGCATCATGGACATCGCCTTCAATCTGGTTGGGGTGCTTGTCATGTGCGCCATCGCCTATGGCGTCTGGTTCAAGCTTGTTCAGGCTTTCGAGCGCAATCTGTTCACCGGCAATCCGGGTATCTTTACAGCGCCGATCTGGCCTGCCTTGCTGTGTATTGTCATCGGCGCAGTGTTTGCGGCGCTCAATTATCTATCGCAAGTGGTGCGGGTGCTGGCCGATGGATCAGTGCTTGCCGGGGAGAGTTCCGTTGACGGGCATTGAAATCGGAATCGCCTCTCTGGTCATCATGGTGCTGCTGATCTATCTCGGCATGCATGTGGCCATCGCGCTGGCGTCAGTCTCCTTTGTCGGTATCTGGATCTTCAAGGGCAATATCAACATCGCGGTCAGCCTGCTGACCATTGCCGCCAAAGACACGGTGGCGAGCTATTCTTTTGGTGTCGTGCCGCTGTTTGTGCTGATGGGACTGTTTGTGACCCAGTCCAATCTGGGGCGCGATATTTACGTTGTTGCCAATGCCATTTTCCGTAAATTGAATGGCGGTCTTGGCATTGCAACGGTTGCCGCCAATGCCATTTTTGCCGCCATCACGGGCATTTCGATTGCCTCAGCTGCCATTTTCACACGTATCGCTGTGCCTGAGATGATCCGTTACGGTCACACGCCACGCTTTGCGGTGGGCGTTGTTGCGGGCAGTTCTGTCCTGGGTATGCTGATACCGCCCTCCGTTCTGTTGATTGTGTACGCCCTGATTGCTGAAGTGTCGGTGGCACATATGTTTACCGCTGGCATTCTGCCGGGGATCGTGCTGGCCATCCTGTTCTGTATCCTGATCCTGTTCATGGCCAAGTTCATGCCCAAATTCACCGGCACGGCTTCTCAGCCGCAAGGAGAAGAAGCTGAACGGCTTGGGTTCTTCAAAGGCGTAAAGCTGATCGCCCCGACTGTCTTTCTGATCGGGGTTGTGCTCGGAGGTATTTATGGTGGTGTGTTCACCCCGACCGAGGCCGGCGCGGCCGGTGCCTTTTGCGCCATGCTCATCGCTTTTGCCAAGCGTCGGCTGAACATCAGCAGCTTCTGGAATATTCTGACGGATACGGGGCGCATTACAGCGTCCATCCTGTTTCTGATCATTGCCGCCAGCATGTATAGTCGCATGCTCGGGGTATCCGGCATTCCCAGTCAGTTGTCAGCCTTTATCACCAGTCTGGATGCCGGCTTCACGCTGATCCTGATCGTCTACATATTGCTGATGGTGTTTCTGGGTACGATACTGGATTCCACGTCCATCATTCTGGTTCTGGTGCCGCTGTTCCTGCCGATTTTTGCAACATATGATGTTGATCTGATCTGGCTTGGCATCATCACTGTTCTGGGAACAGAAATTGGACTTTTAACGCCACCATTGGGCATTGCCTGTTTTGTTATCAAAGGGTCCTTGAACGATCCGAATATTTCATTGAGCGATATTTTCATCGGTGCGTTTCCGTTTGCCCTGACCATGGTGGTTGGCTTGCTGTTTGTTATTTTCATGCCCTGGCTCACACTCAACTGACCCAATTCCGCCAGCCATCTGGCCAAGGGTGGCTGGTGCAGTGCAACGCTCCAGCCCTTTCATGCGAAGGCCGCATTCATGCTTTCTGTCAAAAACGCCGTCACGATTGAAGATTTGCAAAAGCTGGCGCGCAGACGCCTGCCGAAATTCATCATTTCCTATGCAGAACGCGGCGCAGGGTCCGGGGCGTGCTCGTCCGGAAATGTAGACGCCTTTCTGGACTATCACTTCAATCCGAAAGCGCTGGTTGGCAATGCGCCTATCGACATGTCGACCGAATTGTTCGGTCGGACTTACGCACAGCCATTCGGTATTTCCGCTATCGGTCTGGCTGGCATCTACCGTCAACATGCCGATGAGATTCTGGCCGAGACAGCACGCAATGCCAATGTGCCATTCATTTTGTCCGGGTCTGGAACAGCGGATATTGAAACCATTGCAAAACTTGCGCCGGAACATAGTTGGTATCAGCTCTATCCGGCCAAGGACCCTGCAATCACGGAAAACATGATCAGCCGCGCCAAGGATGCAGGTGTGCAGGTTCTGGTTATTACGGTGGATTATCCTGAACCCAATCGCAGCGAAGTGAAAGAGCGCACGGGCATTTCCGTGGGCCGTGGGCCAACTCTGAAAACTCTCCCTTCTCTTGCACTGGATGCGGCGCGTCATCCCTTGTGGCTGATTGAATTTCTTGCCTCCGGCGGCACGCCCAAGCTTGAAAGCTGGCAGCCCTATGCACCAAAGGGCGCAAAGCAATCGGAGCTGTTTGAGATCTTCAACGAGAATTGGTGTGGGCCTTTTGATTGGCTGGAAGTTGAGCGCATTCGCAAGTTGTGGCCGGGCAAGTTGGTCATCAAGGGTATCTCGAGAGCTGAAGATATTCGGCGTGCCGTGGCTGCGGGCGCAGATGCTGTGACCATCTCCAATCATGGCGGTAACAAGCTGGATCGTGTGCTGCCGAGCCTGCGTGCCCTGTCTCAGATCTGCAAAGAGCAAAAGGAGGCTTACGGCATTCCTCTGTTCTTTGATGGTGGCATTCGCAGGGGCACCGATGTGCTGACGGCATTGGCGGTTGGTGCCAGTTTTTGCTTTCTGGGCAGGGCGACCCTGTTTGGTGTCGCCGCTGGCGGGGCACCAGGCGCGCAGCGTGCAATGGACATTATGAAAATTGAATCAGCCCATGCGCTGGCCATGATCGGCTGCCGTGCGGCACGAGATCTGGACAAGAGTTTTCTGGCATAAAACGGCCATGTCTTTGCGAACGCATCAATCATCACAGAAAATTTGTGCCTCTTGCACTTTGCCATGTGATTTTTCCGCGCTAATTAAG
>CAZOCA010000328.1:0-4853 GCA_964578105.1 uncultured Pararhizobium sp. | reverse complement strand
GGCCTGTACTCTGGGTCGTACGAACCCGCCTGCGCTGCTTCTTCTCGACGAGCCGACAAACCATCATCATCTGGAATCCATTCTGGCCGTGGAGGCGGCACTGGTCGCATATGCCGGCGCACTTATTGTTGTCAGTCATGATGAGGCGTTTCTGGACAGGCTGAAGCTGGACCGCCGGTTGCAGCTAAGCGCGGTGTCCTGACCTTATGGCTTGAGCCGCGCTCGCGTTGTCCGCGCGTCACCCCCAGATGAATTGGACGATTGCAATACGTTGCCGACCTTGGGGTGCGCAGTCGGCGTTAGAGGGGAACGTTGCTGCAATCGTCCAAACTGGAATCATCTGCTTTTTTGTTTCCGCTTTTGCTCGGGATGCGTTGTTGTGCCGAGAATGTGTTCGCTGCGGCCAATGACATCCGAGCTGCGTCCGACGATCAAAGGGTCTTCGACCTTCACGACACTTTGATCCTTGTCCGGATAGGGAATTGAATTCAGAAAATGCCGGAGGCAGTTCAACCGGGCGCGCTTCTTGTCGTCGGATTTGATGATGGTCCAGGGAGCATCTGCCGTGTCGGTGTAGAAGAACATCGCCTCCTTGGCTTCGGTATAATCATCCCATTTATTGATGGAGAGCCGATCAATTGGCGACAATTTCCACTTCTTCAGCGGTTCCCTTTCGCGGGCTTTGAACCGCCTGATCTGCTCTTCCTGCGTAACCGAAAACCAGTATTTGAAAAGCCTGATCCCACTGCGCACCATCATGCGTTCAAATTCGGGGGCCTGGCGCATGAATTCCAGATATTCCATGGGCGTGCAGAACCCCATGACCCGCTCCACTCCAGCCCTGTTGTACCAGGACCGGTCGAACAGAACGATATCACCGGCTGCGGGCAGATGCCTGACATAGCGCTGAAAATACCACTGCGTGCGCTCGCGGTCTGTTGGCTTGTCCAGCGCGATGACGCGCGCGCCGCGTGGATTGAGATGTTCGGTGAAGCGTTTGATTGTGCCGCCTTTGCCGGCAGCATCACGCCCTTCAAACAGCAGCACTATCTTTTCGCCGCTGGTGCGAACCCAATCCTGAACCTTTAGCAGTTCAGCCTGTAGTTCAGCCTTCTGTTTTTCGTAGAACTTGCGTTGCAGCTTTCGCTTATAGGGGTAGCGACCTGTTTCAAATGGACTGCCTTCGGGCGCACGGCCATTTGCAACAGAATCTGCGTCAGGTGCAGAATCCGCTTCTGGGTTGTTTATGGGTGCTTCGAGCATTGCGCCGTCGGACATGTTGCCTCCTCCGTTTCAAACTTTTGATATAATCTGGCGCAATTGTTCGTCAGATGTGTTGATTGAAATCAAATAGGAAGAACATAACTGGCCTTTTTTTGCCCATTGCCCGCCACCTTGATGGAACCGCCTGCGCGGCACCGGAGTTGCTTCATGGATGATAAACGCCGCGGCCCAAGGTCCAATTGACCAGACGGGAAACTCCCTTTGGCCACACGATCTCTGACGGCCCGGGCTTGAGACGGTGTGGGAGACGTTCGACATGTGCGCAAAGTGGCATATATGGGCTATGGCAAACGCCTTGCCGCTCATGCTGTCAGGGAAGTGGTCATCAATGTGTAAGATGATCTGCAGAAGGATCTGAACCAAACATGCGTTTTGACGATTTGCTGCATCCAACACCCAAAGGGCTTTATTGCCCGCCGGGTGATTTTTACATTGATCCGGTAAAGCCGGTTGCGCGCGCATTGATCACCCACGGTCATGCAGATCACGCCCGACCGGGCCACACATCTGTGCTGGCGAGCCAGCAGACGCTGGATATTATGGCTTTGCGCTATGGCGAGACACATGCCGAGCACACGCAGGACATTGCCTATGGCACCGAGCAGACCATCGGTGATGTCAGCGTCTCGTTTCATCCGGCAGGACATGTTCTTGGATCGGCTCAGATTGCGGTCAATTACAAGGGCAAACGCATTGTGGCGTCGGGTGATTACAAGCGTGCCGATGATCCGACCTGCCTGTCATTCGAGCCGGTGCCCTGTGATGTGTTCATCACCGAAGCCACCTTTGCCCTGCCTGTGTTTCGCCATCCCGATGACCGGCAGGAAATCCAAAAACTGTTGACGTCAGTCGCCCAGTTTCCGGAGCGGGCGCATCTGGTGGGGGCCTATGCGCTGGGCAAGGCGCAGCGGGTCATCACGCTGTTGCGGGAAGCGGGTTATGACGAAACGATCTTCATCCATGGGGCCATGCAGAAGCTGTGCGATTATTATCAGTCTCAAGGTATCGATCTTGGACCGCTGGCACCGGCAACGCTGGAAAAAGGCAAGAAGGGAAATTTTGCAGGGGCGATTGTGGTGGGGCCACCTTCCGCCTTTGCCGATAAATGGGCGCGACGGTTTCCAGACCCGATTGCCGCCTTTGCATCTGGCTGGATGCAGGTGCGGCAGCGCGCCAAGCAGCGCGGTGTGGAATTGCCATTGATCCTGTCAGATCATTGCGACTGGGATGAATTGCTGGCCACCATTCGCGAAATTGATCCAGAGGAAGTCTGGATTACCCATGGCCGCGAAGATGCCCTGACCCGCTGGTGCGAATTAAACAACTATACGGCCCGGCCCTTGTCGCTGGTGGGTTATGAAGAGGAGGCTGAATAATGCGCGCCTTTTCGCAGTTGCTTGACCGGTTGATCCTGACGCCTCAGCGCAACGGAAAACTTAGGTTGCTCAAGGATTATTTTGCGGCGGCGCCCGACCCTGAGCGGGGCCTTGCGCTGGCCGCGATCACAGGTCAACTGAACCTGCCCAGCGCCAAGCCAGCCATGTTGCGGGAACTGATCCAAAGCCGCATGGACCCGGTTCTGTTTGCCCTGTCCTATGATTATGTGGGCGATCTGGCTGAAACCATTTCGCTGGCATGGCCGGAAAAAGCATCACCGGACCTGCCCAACTCGGATTTGCATCTCAGCGATATCGTCGAAACGCTTCTCAAGACGTCACGCCGCGAAACGCCTGCGCTGGTGGAGGCTTGGCTGGATCGGTCCGACAGTTCCGTGCGCTACGCTTTGCTGAAGCTGCTGACCGGTGGTTTGCGCGTGGGCGTGTCGGCGCGGCTGGCCAAAACAGCACTGGCCCAATTGGGCGCACATGATGTGGACGAGATTGAGGAAATCTGGCACGGGCTGGAGCCACCCTATGAATCGCTGTTCGCCTGGGTAGAAGGCACAGGTCCACGGCCGGAAAACGACAATCCGGCACCCTTTCGCCCGGCCATGCTGGCGCATCCGATTCAGGATGATGATTTTGCAAAGCTGGATGCGGGCGATTTCAGTGCTGAATTCAAGTGGGACGGGATCCGGGTGCAGGCCAGCGCCGGGCTGGCCCCGGACGGCACTTTGAAGCGTGCGCTTTATTCGCGCACCGGAGAAGATATCGCGCGCGCCTTTCCAGATCTGATGGAAGCTCTGGACGCGGATATGACAATTGACGGCGAGCTGCTGGTGTTGATTGAGGGTCGGGTACAGCCCTTCAATGTGCTGCAGCAGCGGCTTAATCGGAAAACCGTTTCCGCCAAGATGATGCATGCTTACCCTGCCCATATACGCGCCTATGATCTGTTGGTTGAAAATGGCGCGGATTTGCGGGCCCTGCCGTTTTCAGAGCGCCGTAAACGGCTGGAACAAGTTGTTGCAGCCCTCGCAACAAGCCGCATAGACATCTCGCCACTGGTGAATTTTGACACTTGGGACGCAGTTGCGGCGGCGCGTCAAACCCCGGCGGATCACGGGGCTGGTGTTGACGCCGATGCTGTTGAAGGCCTGATGCTGAAACGCTGGGACAGCGCCTATGTGCCGGGCCGTCCGAAGGGACCCTGGTTCAAATGGAAGCGTGATCCACTCAGCGTGGATGCCGTTTTAATGTATGCCCAGCGCGGCCATGGCAAACGCTCCTCCTTCTATTCGGATTACACATTCGGGGTCTGGCGCGACGAGGAATTGGTGCCTGTCGGCAAAGCCTATTTCGGCTTTACTGATGCGGAGCTGAAAGAGATCGACCGCTTTGTGCGCAACAATACGATTAATCGGTTTGGCCCCGTACGTGAGGTGACCCACAGCCAGGCTGTGGGCCTGGTGCTTGAGGTGGCGTTTGAAGGGTTGAACCGGTCCACACGTCATAAATCAGGCGTCGCCATGCGGTTTCCACGCATTGCACGACTGCGTTGGGACAAGCCCCCGGCAGAGGCCGATCGGTTAGAAAGTCTGGAAGCGCTTTTGCCGCGCGAAGACCGTGTTTAGAACCATCCGAGAATTTGTGCTGAAAAATCCGCTATTTGCGGTTATGTAGGGTGTAATTCGACACCAAATTGTAATTTTCCTGAAAGAATCCCTATGGAAGACGCCTCACAAATCGCAATGTCACTCCTGTCAGATGTTCCACCCTTTTTGTTGAATGTTGCACAGGCCTGTCTGTTTTTGCTTCTCGGATTCTGGGTCGCCAGAATCGTGCGGAAGGTCATTCGCAGCCGTGTCATGGCAAGCGAGCGGATTGATAACACGCTGGGTGTCTTCATATCCTCCATTGCCTACTATCTGATACTGGTCTTTGTCTTTATTGCCGTTTTGCAACTCTTTGGGTTTGAGGCAACCAGTCTTATTGCGGTTCTGGGTGCGACGACACTGGCCATCGGCCTTGCGCTGCAGGGTACCTTGTCCCATGTGGCAGCGGGTGTGATGCTGGTTTTGTTCAGGCCATACAAACTGACTGAATTTGTATCCATTGGCGGAGAAAGCGGCACTGTGGAGGAAATCAATCTGTTCTTCACACAGCTTGTGACACCGCAAAATGTCGAGG
>CAZOCA010000327.1:0-4856 GCA_964578105.1 uncultured Pararhizobium sp. | reverse complement strand
ATGGATGATGATGAGGTTTTTCTGCTGCTGGTTGATGCAGATGAGGCGTCGTTGTCCTTGTCAGATGCACATGCGCAGGATGAGCAGGGAACTGACGAGAAAGCAGCTGACGAGCAAGCGGTTGACCTGGAGGAAACGGGTCAGCAGCCAGTCATGCAAAATCATGCAGGAAGACTGTCCGCGTCTGAAATCAAGGTGCCAAAACCGGCTAATGATACAAGGCCGCAGCAGACAAAAGCACCACAGAACATAGAAGAACCCGCGAAAGCTGCTCCATCTGCCAAGCCTGAATTGATGCGCTTTGTCTGGCGCATGGATGAAGGTTTCAAATTCACTTTTGTTTCCCCGGAGTTTCAGACACTTGTTGGGTTGCGCGGCGCCTTTGAAGGACGCACTTGGCAGGATTTAGCGGGTGATTATCAACTCGACCCCGATGGCGACGTGCAAAGTGCCATCACCTCAAAAGACTCCTGGAGCGGGAAGCACATTATTTGGGCTTTGCCGAAGCGGAAAAAAATTGCTGGGATTGAGTTGTCCGCAATGCCGGTCTTTGACGCTGAGAAACGCTTTCAGGGCTATCGCGGGTTCGGAGCCTGCCAGATGCAGGATCAGGTAGTTGCGGTCGACGAGCCCCCGGTTCAGGACAATTATGCAGCATTGCCTGATGAGTTTTCGGGCGATGGCATGGCCGCTGATGTTTTTGATGATGCTGAACCGGTTGTCTCAGGGCCA
Organism: uncultured Pararhizobium sp.; assembly: GCA_964578105.1. Lineage (GTDB taxonomy): Bacteria > Pseudomonadota > Alphaproteobacteria > Rhizobiales. The sequence continues at coordinate 4,124 of CAZOCA010000327.1, read as the reverse complement.
AAAGCGGCTGTCGTTGAGGCTAGCCCGCAGAATAAGCCGGATGAAGTTCCTGCCATTGTGGATACAAGGCCCTCCAGCCCACAAGAACACACAAAAGGTCTGACCCCTGAGGAACGCAAAGCCTTTGAGGAAATCGGAAAGTCCCTTGGAAAGCAGCCAGTCTCACAGCAGGCCATAACCGAACGAACGGCTGACAAGCCAATTGCAGAGGTCCCGTTCGCAGAAGTACCAGCCGCAGAAACCCCAGCCGCAGACACTTCAGAATCTGTGGTGCCGGAATCTTACACTGCCGATCAGGATGGAGTGTTTGACGGGAAGCAGGATTCAGGAACCGAAGATGCTTTGCGCGCCATGTTGGATCGAATTGATACCGGTGTTCTCGTGGTCCGGGATGATCAGGTTCTGTTTGCTAACAGGTCTCTTGCAGAAATGGCCGGTTACAAGGATGCTCAAGCATATTTGGCGGCAAATGTTGCAGCCCCCATGGGTGGCTTCTCGCTGGACCGTCTTGGCGACGATGGAATAATGCAGCTGACGGGCAAAGACGATGCCACCCATAAGGTCCGTGCCGCAATTGGCAAGATCGATTGGGAAGGCCAGCCTGCCAGCCTGCTGACGGTTGACCCCGTTAATTACAATGCACCAGAGCCCGCCTTGAGTTCCCAGGTCGGAGACCGGGTATGGAACGCGGATGAACTGCTGGCCATTTTGAACACCGCCACTGAAGGTGTTCTGATGATTGATGTGGAAGGGAAAATCCTGGCACTCAATCATGGTGCAGAAGCTCTGTTTGATGAAGATCAGGCAAGTCTCATTGGCCGTGATCTGACAACCTTGCTTGCGCTGGAAAGTCACAAACCTGCCCGCGACTATCTGGCCGGAATTACAGGTGCCGGCGTTGCCTCCATCCTCAATGATGGCCGCGAAGTCATTGGCCAGACCGCGAAGGGCGGTTATATGCCGCTGTTCATGACGATGGGCCGGGTTGGCGAAGAAAGCCCAGATGATGTGGCAGACATGCGTCTGTGCGTGGTGCTGCGGGACATCACCCAATGGAAGCGTGCCGAAGACGATTTGATTGCCGCCCGCCACAATGCAGAAAAAGCCAACACCGCGAAATCAGACTTTCTGGCAAAAATCAGCCATGAAATACGCACGCCGTTAAATGCCATTCTGGGCTTTTCGGAAGTCATGCTGGAAGAGCGTTTTGGCCCGATTGGCAACCCGCGTTACAAGGATTACATCAACGACATTCACACATCCGGTGCCCATGTCATCAATCTGGTAAATGACATGCTGGACATCTCCAAGATTGAAGCCGGGCAGCTGGATCTGACCTTTACGGCGGTTAATCTGGTGGAGGTTCTGAAAGAATGCGTTGCACTCATGCAGCCCCAGGCCAATGAAGGCCGCGTGATTATCCGCACAAGCTTCGCCGATGATCTGCCGCGTATTGTGGCCGACGCCAAGACAATACGCCAGATCGCACTGAATCTCCTGTCAAATTCCATCAAATTCACCGCAGAAGGCGGGCAGGTGATTGTCTCTGCGGTCGTAGAAAAAGATGGTTCTTTGATCTTGCGCGTGCGCGACACCGGTGTCGGTATGAGCGAGGCTGATCTGTCTAAAGCCATGGAGCCTTTTCGTCAGATTGAACAGAACAGCGGCACAGATGGCATTGCGCGCAAAACACTGTCCGGTGGCGGCACGGGCCTTGGCCTGCCACTGACCAAAGCATTGGTTGAAGCCAACCGAGCGCAATTCCTGATCGAAAGCACCCCCGCCAAGGGGACGCTGATCCGGGTCGTCTTTCCCAACACCCGCGTTCTGGCAGAATAACAAGCCTTTTAGGGGCTAAACCCAATCCAACGTTACAATTCAGTCTAAACCCTGGTGCCATCACGGAAAAAAACCGCCCGGCACAAAGTCCGGGCGGCCAGTAAAGCCAGTTCGGGCAGTTATGCAGATGGCCATGGTAGGGTGGCGCATCAGCACATCATGAGGGGGCTCTGCCCGTTCGGCTTTTACGTCAGGCGATCAACCAGGAGGTGTATCGCGCCGATCTGTGGATCTATAGGGCTCACAATCGCTGGTTATGGAGCGTTGAGCGCTTAACTTTCGGCGCTGCCGTATTTCTTTTGCCAATGCCAGTTCCGAGGCCCGCCGCTCCAGTGCCAACATGCGAAGCCGAGAAGTCGGGTCGTTCGAATAGGGCAGGGAGGAAGCCATATGAATATCGCTACGCGTTATGCCAATGTCTCTCAGCATATGATCGTCCAGCGTTACGAGCTGCGTCATTGTGCGGCGATAGGCCCAGAAATTCCAGACCGATGAAATGCGCTTCCCAACGGAAAGCACAGCCACTTTCAGCATAGAGGCGCTCGTAGCGCCTGCTGGGCTGATTGAGGTATCAAGACTGTTTCTAGGTATCGCAGACATGGCAATCTCCTGTGTTGGGCCATGTGGAAGTGAATCAATTTAAAGATGACGCGGTACACATGATCTTTTTCAATTGATAAGACCAGTGAATGTTTCTAATCTAATGTATGAGAGTTATTGATGGATTAGATGGACATGGCTGCTTTGCTGGATTTGGATCAACTCAGGACATTCGTTGCTATTGCCGAGTCAGGTAGTTTTACCCGTGCTGCAGACACAGTATTCAGGACACAGTCTGCCGTATCGATGCAGATGCGGCGTTTGGAAGAGCGTGTGGGCAAACCGCTTTTTACCCGTGATGGCAGAAACAGCCGCCTGAGCGAAGAGGGTCTAAAACTGCTGGGCTATGCCCGTAAAATGTTGCGCTTGAATGATGAAACGCTGGCTGTGTTCGACGATTCCGCTCTGTCAGGGAGTGTTCGCCTTGGAACACCGGACGATTATGCAGACCGGTTTTTGCCTGAAATCCTGGCGCGCTTTGCAAGATCAAACCCCCAGGTGGAAGTGGCCGTTGAATGCGCGCCAACCCCGGTATTGACCAATCAATTGAAGTCAAACGAGTTGGATCTGGCAATCATCACCTATATTCCTGAGCAGCATCCAGCAGAGATGATCCGGCGCGAACCGCTTTATTGGGTCACATCCAGTCGTCACCATCAGCATGAAGAAGAAGTGTTGCCGTTGGCACTTGGTCGTCCAACCTGCGAATGGCGCGGGTCTGCTATTGCAACTCTGGAACGCGGCGCAAGAGCCCACAGGGTGCTCTATTCCAGTTGGAACTCCACCGCTGTCGGTGCCACGGTTCTGGCCGGTCTTGCCGTATCAGTGCTGCCGGAATCCGCCATCCGGCCCGGCATGCGCATTCTGACCGAGGCAGAGGGATTCCCCGAACTGCCGTCTTGCAATATTGGCTTGCTGCGCTCCTGGCACCACTGGACTCCATTGATGGACGCGCTTGCCTGCCACATCAGCGAAAGCCTCGGCAACGTCACCGTCAAGGAAACGCTGCAGATCGCCAAACCGCTGACCGCTGCAGAATAGTTCTGACAATGAACTGAACCGCAACCAACAGACTCGAAATGCGATAATCTTGCTCATTTTGCAATTTTGGGTTTTACTTCCCTAACGGCAGGCCAATTCTAAGGCCTGCGATAGGGGGAGCGGTTGTGAGGATATGCTTATCCTGCCATTCGCCAGACGGGGCTTTGCAACTTGCTTTGAAGCAAGCACTTGAGGCCAGCAATGCTGACGCAGAAGTGACCTTTGCGCCGCAAAGATTGCGCGCGGGCAATTTCTTTGCACCCAAACTTTGCACATGCCTTGAGGCGGCTGAAGTCTTTCTCCTGCTGCTTGGAAAACGCACAGGCCATTGGAAGTTACTGGAATCTTTCGAGACTTTCGACCGCCATGTAACCGATGACGGCTTCCCGCTGGTGCCAGCAATAACCGCTGACAAAGCGCAAAGACGGATCAACTGCGGGAGATCTGGCCGGAGACTGAACATCGCGCCAAGTTCCGACTTGATCCGGAAGAGCCGCCTTGGTGCGGGAAGTTCAGAAAAAGATCCCGCACCCGGGGCAACAGGCAATCACCCCAAAAACCACATCTCCACATCACATCCAAAACCCACGGGAGAACAGCATGGCACATTTGACATTCATACATGGCATTTCCAACAAGCCAGC
>CAZOCA010000326.1:0-4874 GCA_964578105.1 uncultured Pararhizobium sp. | reverse complement strand
GCCCAAAACGCAGCGCTGCCATCAAACAAGCCGACTTTCAATAGCCGCCAACGGCCACATCCCGCGTTGCTGACCGGATGGAGATGGCAAACCCTGCCACAACATCAATCAAAGCAATCACCATCAGGATGAAGAACAAAGTAGTCGCGGCCTCGCGCACCAGCAAAAACTCCACCAGAAAAACGATAAACACAACCATCGACAACATATGATCAACGATGGTCAGATTGCCGATTCGTGTGGCTTTCAGTACTTCGATACACAGCAGAACAAGCGCTGAAAAAACAAATAGATCGGACAGGGAGAAGTTGAAAATCGCGCCTGAAATCATGGTTACACTGAACAGTACAGCATCCCATCTGGCCGTCATGTAAGTTGTCAGAAGATCGAACGCGAATAGGTTGTACACCACCAACGGCACCAACATCAGCGGAAAATTCAACACACCAGTTCTCCTCAAACCCATTACATCTTGGCTACAAAACTCGTAAAAAACGAGGGCCAGCCATGATCCCGAAGCAAACAGTCGGACCAGCCTTATAATACGGTTCGGGAATATAAAAAAGGCCGGTCAAAACCGGCCTTCATTCATTCACCTTCAACAAACGCAAAATGCGTCTGTTTAAGCGTTGTCTTTTGCTTCCAGAATCTGACGACCACGATACATGCCGGTCTTCAGATCAATATGGTGAGGACGGCGCAATTCGCCAGAATCCTTGTCTTCCACATATGCATTTGCTTTCAAAGCATCCGTAGAACGGCGAAAGCCGCGTTTCATGCGGGATATCTTACTTTTTGGAACAGCCATGGGCCAAACCTTCCATTATTCAGTCAACGCGCCAGCCGGCTGATGCGCGACTGATCATTTGGATCTCTGTTTACAAACACCATGATCGGATCGCCGGGAAAACCCAACCGAGCCGCTGATGTCAGCAAATTCGGGAATTAGAGCGGCCTTATACAGTCAAGCCATCGGTTTGACCAGAGGTTTGCAAGAAAAAAATACCTGCTTGAACCGCTGACCCGCGACTCATGACCGACCTGGAGCAACCGCGTCCATGTAAGACACCTGTAAGCTCAGTCCTTCTTCGTAGAAAGGGCTTCCACTTTGCGCTGCATATCGGCAATCTGGTCCTTCAGAGCAGACAGATCATCCGCGCCTGGCGCAGCAGCAGTTGGCGCAACTGAGGAATCAGCAGGATCTGATCCATCTGACGGTGCTTTCGTCGGCACGCCGAACGGGTTGAACATCTTCATGGCCTGCTCAAACATCTCCATGTTGCGGCGGGTATGTTCTTCCACCACGTCAAACCCTGGAACACCGATCGACGATATCTGATCGCGGAATTTATCCTGATCGCGCGTCAGGGAGGAGATCGATGCATCCAGAAAGCTGGGAACAACGGCCTGCATCTGGTCGCCATAAAACCGGATCAACTGCCGCAAGAAAGAAATAGGCAACAAATTGATGCCCTTGTTTTCCTCATCAAAAATAATCTGTGTCAGAACAGAGCGGGTAATATCTTGGCCGGATTTGGCATCCACCACCACAAAATCGTCTTCCTTCTTCACCATCACCGACAGATCTTCCAGCGTGACGTAGGTCGACGTGCCTGTGTTATAGAGGCGTCGATTTGCGTATTTCTTGATGATTATCGGCTCGTCAGTTTTAGCCATGGCAGACCTGTCCTGTTTTCCGTCCCGAACCGGTCCGATGCTGTGCAACGACCAGCCTTTTGGTTCTTTATTCTACCACACTATGGAATTTTGCAGCGCACATCCATCTTTTTTGCACTGCCGCGCAACACTGCATTGCGCACGAACTGATGGCATTAGGGCAATCACGGCCATTCTTTGCAGGAATTCTTGTATTTGCAGCACAAAGGACAATGTGCAACTGCGTAAAATCATGCAATTTATTTACCCGACCAAAGTCATCAGCTGCGTGATATCTGCAGTTCTGCAATGCAAAATTTGAATAAGATAACTTTGCAGAAAAGCGCTATTGTGCAAATGACACCGAAGATTTGAAGTTAAAAAGGGAGCCTCCATGTCCAATTCAGAAGATATCGTCATTGTCGCCGCTGGCCGTACACCGGTCGGATCGTTTACCGGTTCATTCGTTAACACGCCGGCCCATGATCTTGGCGCGGCAGTGATACAGGGCCTCTTGTCCCGTGCCGGTCTTGAAGCCTCAGACGTTAGCGAAGTTATTCTTGGGCAGGTTCTGACCGCCGCACAAGGCCAGAACCCTGCACGCCAGGCCGCTATCAATGCCGGCCTTCCAATTGAGACAACAGCCTGGGGTCTTAATCAGGTTTGTGGTTCCGGCCTTCGCGCTGTCTCGCTTGGCGCACAACAGATCAAATCCGGCGACGCAAGCGTCGTGATTGCCGGTGGTCAGGAAAATATGTCCCTCTCGCCACATGCGCAGCTTCTGCGCAACGGCGTAAAGATGGGCGACTACACAATGATCGACACCATGATCAAGGACGGCCTGTGGGACGCATTCAACGGCTACCACATGGGCACGACAGCTGAAAATGTTGCTGAGAAATGGCAGATCAGCCGCGATCAGCAGGACAATTTTGCAGTTGCGTCCCAGAACAAGGCGGAAGCTGCGCAAAAGGCTGGCAAATTCAAGGATGAGATCATCCCCTTCACTGTCAAAACCCGTAAGGGAGAGACAGTGGTTGAAGATGATGAATACATCCGCCACGGCGCAACGCTGGAAAGTGTCACCAAAGTGCGTCCTGCCTTCGCGAAAGATGGCACCGTAACAGCAGCCAATGCTTCCGGCCTGAATGATGGCGCTGCTGCCGTTATGCTGATGAGCGCCGCCGAAGCTGAAAAACGCGGCCTGACACCATTGGCCCGCATTGCAAGCTCCGCCACTGCCGGTGTTGACCCTGCGATCATGGGCAGCGGCCCAATCCCCGCCTCTCGCAAGGCACTGGACCGGGCTGGCTGGTCAGTGGGAGATCTGGACCTTGTAGAAGCCAATGAGGCGTTTGCCGCACAGGCCTGCGCGGTCAACAAGGAAATGGGCTGGGACCCTGAGATCGTAAATGTAAATGGCGGCGCAATCGCCATCGGCCACCCGATTGGTGCATCCGGCTGCCGTGTGCTGGTTACACTGCTTCATGAAATGCAGAAGCGCGATGCCAAAAAGGGTCTTGCTACCCTGTGCATCGGTGGCGGCATGGGCGTTGCACTGACAGTCGAGCGTTAAAAATACTTAGCTGGAGCCGGGGTATTCTCCCGGCTCCAAAATCAAAAGAAACTGCGCAAAAAGTGCAGTCAAACCAATTCAGATAAGGGAAGAAAGCATGGGTAAAACAGCATTGGTCACCGGAGGAAGCCGAGGCATCGGCGCCGCAATTTCCATAGCCCTGAAAGAGGCAGGTTACACAGTTGCCGCAAGCTACGCGGGCAATGATGAAGCTGCAGGCAAGTTCAAGGATGAGACCGGCATACCGGTCTACAAATGGGACGTATCGGACTATGATTCCTGTGTCGAAGGCATCGCCAAAGTAGAGGCGGACATTGGGCCAATCGATATCCTGGTCAACAATGCTGGTATCACCCGCGACGGCATGTTCCACAAAATGACTCTTGATCAGTGGCAGGCCGTCATCAACACCAATCTCAATGGCCTCTTCAACATGACCCGCCCCATCTGGGAAGGCATGCGCACACGCGGTTTTGGCCGCGTTATCAACATCTCCTCCATCAACGGCCAAAAGGGCCAGATGGGCCAGACCAACTATTCTGCTGCCAAAGCGGGCGATATCGGTTTCACCCGCGCTCTGGCTCAGGAAGGTGCTGCCAAGGGCATCACTGTCAACGCAATCTGCCCCGGCTATATCGGCACAGAAATGGTCCGCGCCATTCCGCAGGAAGTGCTCGACAAACGCATCATTCCGCAAATTCCTGTTGGCCGTCTCGGCGAGCCGGAAGAAATCGCAAGATGTGTGGTTTTCCTGGCGAGCGACGATGCCGGATTTATCACCGGTTCAACAATCTCGGCCAATGGCGGGCAGTTCTTCTCGTAAGAACTCCTCATCGCTGCCTAAAAGAAAGCCCGGTCACTTGCCGGGCTTTTTCACAGCGATTGGTTCAAGGCCAAAACGGGCCAGAGGGGGCCAGAACGCCTTAGAGTTCACGCTCTGGAAACCGGTTTAATTCGCTTGCTGGTCTTCAATACTTTTTCTCAACGCCTTCAACCTGTCAGCGGCCCCTTCAGCGTCTGAACGAACAAGTTCGACCTCAGATTCCTGGAAAAAACCCGTGTCGACAGCATTTGCAAATGCCTGCACCAAGTCCTCCAGATGCGCCCGATCCCGGACCCTGTAGGCATAATTCCTGTAGTCATTCTCCTGCCTTAGCAGCCTCTTTTCGTCTTCGAGACGCGCATCCAGTTCATCCTCACCATCGTTAAACAGGAAGACTTGATCGCCCTGCTGACGCAGAACGAGATGATGATATTCTTCGCTGTCAGCCGCATAGCCTGACAGCACCATAAACTGCGATGAGAGTTGATTGATGAAAACCGAGGAATAGCCGTCATCAACGCCAAACATCTCGTAAGAATTATCCTGATCATTTTTGACGAGCAGGAATCCCTCTCCGGGTTCATCAGGATTCAACGTGAAGAAACCGAATTCATCGCCAAAATCAAGACCGTCACTGAACAGCTGTTCCTGCGATGCGATGCACCCCGGTAAAACCAGAATGAGCAGCAAGAACACGAGTTTTCGGAGCACCCTCTTCTCCTTTTATGGTTTGCGTTGGGCAATTCTAAGAGCAAGCATCACTCTATGTACAGAAGCACTGCGCTACAATGAACTGAGACACTCCGGGAGATAACAACA
>CAZOCA010000325.1:0-4916 GCA_964578105.1 uncultured Pararhizobium sp. | reverse complement strand
TTTTCCGGTCGCCATTACTATCCCGGTAGGTGTTGGAGAAAGATGCCTGAACAGAGCGGTATGTTACATTGCGCCACTTGCCTTCAACTGAATCTTCAAAGCGGGCATTGTCGTGCTGCGGTATCACGCGCAGATCTCGCAGCAGTTTGACGGGATGAAAACCCGGTTTAGGTTTTTTGAAATGTCTCAGATTGCCCAGAAATTCACAGATAATGGGGCTCGCCAGCTCGCTTAACTGGTCCTCAAACTTTCCACCTCGGGATGTGTAGACAAGCAAAGCAAGGACGCAGCCCCAGAATAAAGGAAAGAGTGCCAAGGCGATATGGACATAGATTGCGGCAGCAACTGACAGGGCGGTTGTCACCGCAAGGATGATTTCGATCCATTTTCCGGTCCGGTTATTGATGGCCAGCCGTTCGTGTTCCAGCTCTTGCAGCGCCGGTGCGATTTGTGCTGCGAAAACGTCGGAAAACCCTTGTTCGTAGTAGGCCGTTTCGACAAATTTGAACTGTGATGCTTCGCGCAACATCTTAAAACAGTGTGGTGGTCTGAAAGGCAATGCTGAACCACAGTAGCAGCCATGCGAGGAAGCACTGGAACGCAAACAAAAGCCATACGATCCATGCTGTTCCCGTGAACGTTGCGACAACAGCAAACCCGACCGCCAGAGCAATGAACACGAGTATTTGAGGTTCATTCAGAAATGCATTTTGCTGTATTAGTGTCATGCCCAATGTCAGTGCCAACCCCAGCGAGCTGACAATTGTCAAAAGCCGCAATGGAGTCATTGTCCAGTTGTTGAAAGCGGAAAATGCCAATGCCACCACACAAACTGCCAAAAATACGATGAGGTTGATCGCTTCCTGACCCAGATCGGCGAAACTGGCTTGGAATTGCCGGTGCATCTTGTCGTCCATTTGTTGCCATTGAAATCGGGGGCAATTTGACAGCACAGCGTTTCGGTTATTGGTCAGGCAAGCGGATGTATCGTTTCAATTGTATCTGCCCAGCCGGGAAACAGGGCTACATTGTTACAATTGATACAAAGGAAGCCGTGCTGCGGATACAGGAACAGGGCTTACTGTGTGCGGGGCTGCCGACTATGATCAAAGAACATGGTCAAACATCGCTGTGAGGTGTTAGCAATTCCGAAGTGTCATTGTTGAAATCGGGCAAAACGCATGTCCCATGCGGATCATATGAACCAGAGCGCACAAACCCCACAGGACTCCCTCGACTTTCTGCAGGAAGTGATCGAGGCCCTTGAAGAGGGGGTTGCGCTGTTTGATGCCCGGCTGCAATTCGTCCTGTGCAATCAAAAATATCTTGATCTTGCCTGTGCACCTGATGTCGCTTTTCCAAAAAAGGGCGAGGGGTCCGATGCTATTGCCCGCCGCCAATTCGCTTCGGGCGCATTTGTGCTGCCAAAAGGCACCGAATTGAACGACGTTGTTGGCTCAACGCTTGACGCTGTGCGCATGCTGAAGAGCGGCGTTGAATTCCAGCGCATTGATGGCCGTGTGATATCTGCCTCTTCCAGAAAAACCAATCAGGGCGGATTCCTGGTTACCGTTATGGACATTACCGAGCGCCGCAAGGTGGAGGAGGCGGAGCGTCGGTCAGGTGAATTGTTGCGCACCGTCATTGAAGCCTGTCCGGCAAATTTTCTCATGTCCCGGGCGGCAACTGGTGAGGTGCTTTACCGTTCTGTTGCGTCGAAAGATCTGTTTGGCGAGCAGGCTAGCGCCAAAAGCCATTGGACAAACCCGGCTGATCGAAAGAGCTATCTTGCCTCATTGGAGCGGGACGGGCGGGTTGATGACATGTTCGTCGAAGGGCGTAACGCGAAGGGCGAGATGTTCCCCTCTCAGGTTTCCGCGCGTTTGATTCGTTATCAGGACGAAGATGTCATCGTGTCCTCTACCTCAGATCTGACCGAAGCTTTCACGCTGCGTGGTGAACGGGATAAGGCCAATGCCCGATTGCGTGATGCTGTTGAGGCGCTGGAGGAGGGGTTCGTTCTGTATGACGAAGAACATCGCTTCGTGCTGTCGAATAGCCGCTACGCGGATATGCTTGGTCCCCACCGCAAGAACCTGAAGCCTGGCACACATATGTCGGATATTATCGGGCCGGCACTCGCTGGAGGTTACATATCCATGGTCCGTGCTCCCGAGGGAGGTATGGAAGGCCTTCTCGCCACGCTTCATGAGCAAAAGACGCTTAAAGTCGAGATCAAGGTTGCTGACGGGACGCAAAGGGAAATTACGCTCGGCAAGCTGGCTGATGGCGGAATTGTTGCCACGGTTCTGGATATTACACATCAACGGACTGCCGAAGCCTGGGCGCGTGAAATGCTGAGTGACGCTATTGAAGCGGTGGATTTTGGTGTCGCCCTTGTTGACGATAGTGAGCGGCTTGTCTTTGCAAATCAGAAGTTTCGGGAAATTGGAGATCCCAACAACAACATTCTGGTGGCTGGCCAAAAAATGCGGGATATCCACAGCGCAGCAGTTGATACCGGCCTTTTCCCAACATTGCCCGGATTGTCAAAAACAGCTTTGCTTGATCATCTGGACGCCCAAATCCGAGATTCAGCCAAAGGTTTTTTGGTTCCTAACAATCACAACAGTGAAATCGTCGGTAGTATTTATGAAACCTCGTTTGGCGGTCGGCTGCTGACCTTAAATGATGTCACGGAACAACGCCGCACCGAGCGCCTGTTTGCAGATGCAGTGGCACGTCTGCCAGTTGGTGTTGCCATTGAAAGGGCAGATGGGCGCTTTTCTCATTGCAATGATGCATTTGCCGGGCCGTTCCAGCGCTCTGCGGCTGAGCTTTTGGAACTGTCGCCTGAAGAACGGGTGAATATTCTTGCGCCCAAAATGGCCACGGTAAATGGCAGGCCGACAAATGGCAGGGCTGTGGCGGCATTTGCAGAAGCTCTGGAAGTGCAGCGCATGTCATTGCGCCCGATGGAAGTCAGTATGCTGGATGGGCATCACTATCTGGTTGAGCGTGCTGATACCCAAGATAAGGGCCGTGTGGTTGTGGTCACCGATATCACTGGCCTCAAGGAAGCAGAAGCAAAGACGCTGGATGCGGTTACCGATGCCATTCAATCGCTTGATGAGGCGCTTGTGCTGTTCGATCACGATTTGAAATTCGTGATGGCCAATAAGCGCTGGTACGAGATTTTCTTCTCTGACAATCGTTTGCCGGATATGGGCGAAAGCGCGCGTGATCTGATGCTGCGTCTCATGAATGCGGGGTTCTACATGCTGCCCGATGGCCTGGATGCGCAGGAATTTGAAACCCAGATGATTCATGCCCTGCGCAATTATTCCAAGCGTGTTCCACTTGCATTGGCCGATGGCCGTTTTTTGCTGGCGTCATCGCACAAGACGGGTCTTGGCGGATTTCTGGTCTCCTGTACGGATGTCACAGAACAACACCGTGCTGAAGAAGAACTGGAACGCCAAAGGGAAATCAGTCATCAAAATGAAAAACTGTCTGCCCTTGGTGAATTGCTGGCTGGTGTGGCCCATGAATTGAACAATCCATTGTCAATCGTGGTGGGCTACGCACAAATGCTTCAGGGAAAGGTCAAGGATCCGGTTCTGGAAAAGCGCGTTGACCGGATTGCCCAGGCTGCTGATCGAAGCGCCAAGATAGTGAAGACGTTTCTGGCAATGGCGCGGCAGCGCCCAGCAAAAATCGAGACCTGTTCGCTAAACGAACTTGCGACGATTGCTTTGGAAGTCGCGGGCTATGGGTTACGTGCAAATGGTGTCAAAATCTTCATCGATCTTGATCCGCATCTTCCACCGGTTTCGGGAGATCCAGATCAACTGATTCAGGTCTTCACCAATTTGATTGTGAATGCAGAACACGCAGTTGCGGCCCGTGGCGAGCGTGGGAATTTGACCATACGCTCCTATCAGGACCCCCTTAAAGAACTGGTGGTTGTCGAAATTCGCGACAATGGCGCAGGCATACCCAAAGACATACAGGCCCGCATATTTGAACCCTTTTTCACAACAAAGGATGTGGGAGACGGAACGGGTGTTGGCCTGGCATTTTGCCATCGGATCATCGCGACACATGGCGGTGTTCTGGATTTGAAATCTGTGGCGGGCCGCGGCACAGTTTTCTTCGTGCGTCTTGATGTCTTCAAGCCAGAGACGGAGGTGGTCGATGAGGTTCCTGAGATTTTGAATTCGTCGAAGAATTTGCGTGTTCTCGTTGTTGACGATGAACCGGATATTGGCGAACTCATCAAGGATATATTGGCGGAAGTGGGATATGAAACCACCCAAACCGTCAGCGCTGAAGATGCATTGAAGCGACTTCAAAGCGAACAGTTCGACCTGATCATAAGCGACTTCAAGATGCCCGGCATTGATGGTGCTGGCTTTTATGGGCTCTTGACGGACCAGATGCCACATCTGGTCGATCGTGTTCTTTTCATTACTGGAGATTCCATGAGCAGCAAAAGCACTGCCTTCTTTGAGGAGAGCAATCGGCCGTATCTTGAAAAACCGATTGTCGCAGGAGAATTGATCTGGAAAATCAATGAATTGATCGCCGGAAAGGGCGAGGTAACCCAATGAATGCTGCTGCTAAACAAATTCTCGTCTGTGACGATGAAACGCATCTTCGAGAGATGGTTGCGGAGTATCTCGGCGAGCGAGGTTACGCTGTTATAGAAGTTGGAAATGGCGCTGAACTGAAGACCGTTCTGCAATCAAGTGCGCCTGATCTGATTATTCTGGACGTCAATATGCCGGGCGCCGATGGGCTGACCGTGCTTCGGGAATTGAGGATTGATTCCAATGTTCCCGTTATCATGCTGACGGCCGCCAGCGAAGTGATAGACAGGGTTGTCGGGCTGGAAATGGGCGCCGATGATTATG
>CAZOCA010000324.1:0-4930 GCA_964578105.1 uncultured Pararhizobium sp. | reverse complement strand
AACCTACACGGGTGCCTATGTTGCAAAGGCAAAAACGCTGACCCAGCGCCGCCTGAAGCAAGCTGTGATTTCTCCCTCTGCCATGGCGCTTCTCTACCCAGAGGCTGGCATTGACGGCTATGCGCGCGAAACCTTTGTTGAAGATCTGGTCGGCGAATGCGTCAAGGATATCCGGTCCGCTTTCGATGCCGGGGCCGAGATTGTGCAGATTGATTTCACCGAAGGACGTCTTGCGTGCAAACTTGACCCAAGCAAAGGCCTGTTGCGCCAGTTCGTTGATCTCAACAATATGGTTCTGGCTCAGTTTTCAGACGATGAGCGCGCCAAAATTGGTGTTCACACCTGCCCCGGCGGCGACCATAACTCCACGCACTCTGCCGATGTCGATTATTCAGAACTGCTACCGGACCTTTTCAAGATGAATGCCGGGCGGTTCTATCTGCAAATGGCAAGTGAAGCAGACAAGCCAAGGGTTCTCGACATCATTCAACGTGAACGCCAATCCCACCAGATTGCCTTTGTTGGTGTGATCGATCCCTGCGACACGACAGCGGAAACGGCTGAGCAGGTGCGTGATGCAACTCTGGAAATTGCTGAGCACCTCAAAGGAGAGCGTTTCGGCACCACTGATGATTGCGGTTTTTCGCCCTTTGGCGATGATATCGCCATGGCGCGTGCCACAGCTTTTGCCAAAATCAAAGCGCGTGTCGCGGGAACCAAACTGGCAGAGCAAAAGCTTTAATTCCTGCGTCCTGGCAGGCCGTTAGCGCAGATCAGGTGCGTGTGTGAACAGACCTCATTGCGCAGCTTCAAGCATTTTTGAGTTGGTATAGTCCTGCAATCCAATCACTTTGGTCTCCGCCCGCTTTTTGCGTGCGTAGACCAGTTTGAAGGCTGCAGGTGTGAAATAGAAACTGACAATTGTCGACAAGGCTACCCCGCCTGCAATTGCCATTGCAAAGGGTGGCCAGAAGCCGCCTCCGGCCAGGATCAGAGGCAGAAATCCACCCACTGTCGTGATCGTAGTGGACACAATATGCCGGGACGAGTTCATGATCACCTGAGCCATTGCGTCAGGTTCACCCGCAGCGGATGCTTCGTCAGACTGCAGCGCGGTCATAATGATGATAGCGGCATTTATAGACACGCCGATTGATCCGATCACCCCGATAATGGCATTTATGCCAAATGGAAATTGGAAGATCGCCAATGCGAGCAGTGACAAGCCTGCGGATAACACACTCACCAACAGTGCAACACCTGCGAGCCGGACCGAGTTGAATGTCATTACGATTGTGGCAATGGTCAGTGTAACGATCATCCCGATGGATGCGAGCAGGTTTCCAAGCGTGTTAGATCGTGCATCGCTGTCCCCGCCAAGTTCCAGCCGATAGCCGGACGGCAATTCAAATCCGCTTGCGTCCAGATCAGCCTGCACTTCCTTCAACGCCTCCTCAGGAAGTACAGCGCGTAAGGTAAACCCCTGGACAGTGTTCACACGATCACCATTGCGGCGCGTAATCGAGGCGTCGCTTGGCAGCATTGAAATATCGGCAATTGCCGAAAGTGGCACAGCTGCAAACAGGCCGGAGGCTGATGCTGATGCACCCTGCGGAGAAATGATTGGCAGATCTCTGATGGTGTTGAGATTGCCGCGCATCTCATCACCGAGCCGCACGCGGACAGGTAATTGCTCGGTTTCTTCGATGAGCGATCCACCGGTTACCCCTTCAAGACTGGCTTGAAGCTGACCTGCAATAGCGGATAGATCCAGCCCCAATGCCCGTGCCTTGGCTTCATCAACGTCAACAACCACCTTTGGCGCTCCTCCGGAAGATGTTGTTCGTGCCAACACAATCGTATCAAGAGCTGTCATGGTTGCCATCAAGCCGCCACCCAGTTCGCGGAGTGTATCGACGTCCGGGCCAACAAGGCGCAGTTCAACGGGTGCAGCGACTGGTGGACCCTGGACCAGACCGCGTACCAGAACCTGTGCCATTGGAGCGGCATCACCCAGCGTACGTTCCAACTTTCCCACCAACAGCTCGGTGGCCATGGGTGAGGCTGTGGTCACAAACGCCTGAGCGTAGCCTGCGGCGTTATCACGTCCGCCTATGATGTTGTAGTAAAATGCGGGGCCGGAGCGACCGATTGACCAAAATATCTGTTCGACGCCATCTTCGTTTCTCAACAACTGATCCATTCGGTCAACCAGACGGCGGGTTTCGTCAATGGCCGTTCCAGGCGCCATATCGAGTTCAACGGTGAACTGGTCACGGTCCACGCCGGGGAAGAATTGGGCTGTGAGGGATGACATAGACGCAAAGCCTATGAATGGGAGGATCAATGACAGAGCAACCGAACGCGCAGGATTACGAGCCGCAAGCCGCAACGACCACGCAAAGGCTATTGCTGGTGCACCGCCAGGGATGCCGGAATTGAAGGGATTGGCATGTGTCTGATCGGGCATCAGCCAGCCGGCAATGGCAGGCGTGACTGTGACTGCAATGACAAATGACCAGCACAGCATGATAACAACTGCAAGCGCGATGGAGCCGACAAAATCTCCGGCTGGCCCTGGCAGCAGGATCATCGGCGTGAAGGAAAGAGCCGTGGTGACAGTGGATGCAAATAGGGGGCCCCAAAGCCGCATAACTGCATCGCGCACAGCTTCAATGCGTCTGGTACCTTTGCGAATGCGCTGCGCTATTTCATCGGTCATTACAATTCCTGCATCCACCAAAAGGCCAAGGGCGACAATGAGCCCGGTGACCGACATCTGATGTATTGCAAGACCCAGAAAGTTCATCGTCGCTAAAGTTGCCAGGCTGACCACCGGAAGGATAAGCGCGACAATCATCGCCGCACGAAAACCCAGGGTTACAAGCAGAACCCCGACGACAAGGGCAATGCCTATCGCCATATTTGTCCCGACTTCAAGCAACCGGTCTGAAGTGTATTCTGATTGATCGAAGATGAGTTCCAGAGAAATACCGCCGGGCATCTGCTCATCAAATGACGAGATTGCCTCACGCACAAATCCGGCCCACACATCAACTTGCAAACCGTCTTCCAGGGCAGCTGCCACAAGGATGGCCGACGATCCATTGTGAATAGCCATTTCACCGACTGGCATCCGGGGGCCGCGTGTTATGGTGGCGATGTCTGACAGCCGGGTTGCATTGTTGTCTGCGCCCTCCCGCACAATTATGTCGCGCAGACGATCAAGCGTTTCGATCTCACCGCTGACCTCCAGAACGATATCATTTGTGGCATCGCGCAAGCGGCCTGCCTGCACCTTGGCGTCAGCCGCACGTATTGCGCCTGACACCATCGCGGCGGTCAGCCCGACTGCAGCAGCGCGTCCGCTGTCCAGCGTTACAAGAATTTCATCCTCTGGCGCGCCGAACGTTTCCACCAGTTTGGTGCCTGGTATGCTTCGGATTTCATCAGCCATTGCGTCTGCGTAACGCTTGACGATTGTTAGCGGCACCTGATTATGATCAACTCGCAAAGCGGCGATGGCCGCATAGGTATTTACGCCATCGGCATCAAATTCAGGCGCCTGCGCGCCGGGCGGAAATTGCGCTTGCGCATCTTCAAGTGCGTCACGCACTTCAGACCACACCTGCTCAATCTCGCCGTCAGGCATTGTTTCGACCAGCTCTATGGACACAATGGAAACGCCCGTGGATGACACCGAATTGATTGTGTCCACCTCTGGTATTTCCTTGATCAGCTCTTCGATTTCGGCCGTCACGAGGGTCTCTACACGCCCGGGTTCGGCTCCGGGAAACGCGGTTGTAACGGTGGCAAAAAGATTGGTAATCGTTGGGTCTTCCTGACGGCCAATCGACAAAAGAGCAGACAGGCCCGAGGCAATGAGAACCATCAAAATCAGAAAGACGAGCCTTGGCTGACGGAATGTCAGTGTGTTGATTGAATGAGCCATTATTTCAGGCGCACTGTCTGTCCAACCACAATACGATGGACACCATTCTCAACGAATTGGGTACCATTTTCAAAAGTACCGCGCACATAAGCGCGGTCGCTGTCTGCATGAATGATTTCAATCGCTTCAATGGCGATTTCCGCGCTGTCATCGCGTTCATCAATTTCATTGAGCGTTTTGATGATCCAGAGCCCGCGAACCCCATCTTCAATCGCAGATAATGGCAGCCAGGCTCCGCGCGCCTGCACATCTTCCCGGAGCGAAAACTTTCCTGTCAAACCCAATGCAATATCAGTGGTTGATACAAGGGCGGCTCTTACGATTCTCGTTCGAGTCGTGGGATCGATCTGTGGCAATATGGCTATGATTTCAGCTGGATATAGAGTGCCTGCAACCATCACTTCAATCGTCTGGCTCACTGAGAGTTGGTCAGCTAATTGGGGATCAATGCCAACGCGGAACACGGGCGTATTGTTTTCCAACAGGGAGAAGATAGCCTGGCCACCGGCAACCGTGCTGCCCTGATCAATCAGGCGCAAGTTTACACTGCCGTCAAACGGTGCGCGTATCACTGTCTTTTCAAGACGTATAAGGGCAGCCAGTATAGCTGCATCAGTTTCAGCAATTCGTGCCTCCAGTCCGATGACCGAAAGGCGGGTCTCATCTGTCGTCTGGCTGCTGGCAAAACCTTTCCGATTCAACTCAGCCTGCCGTTGAGCGGTCAGCACTGCCAGTTCTTTCTGTGCTTCCACGATCCTTTTCGAAGCGCGCAGCCGATCAACATCTGCCTGCAGCAGACGGGCGTCCAAACGCGCCAGGATCTGGCCCTCAGCAATCTCGTCTCCGTCATCAACGAAGGCTTCCTCCAGCGTACCGCCTTGTTCAAATGCAAGCTGGACCGTCTGCGGCGCTTCAATCTGTCCCACAAAATTTCGGGTTACCGAATAGTTATCCAGCATCTGAATGGTTGAAGTGGAT
>CAZOCA010000323.1:0-4939 GCA_964578105.1 uncultured Pararhizobium sp. | reverse complement strand
CGCCGGATGTATCCGCAACATTTTGCGGCAATAACGCATCCACAGTCTCATCTGCCAGATGCACACAAAACCGCGGATCAACGCGCCGCTTTACAAAAACCGCCTGCTCCGCCTCTTTTGTGAACAACCGCAAGGCCTTCCTGTCGTGGAAAAAGCTGCGGTGAGATTGATCTTCAATCTGTCCATAAAAGCTGCGTGCATAGGGCAAAAAGTCGTCCACCCGCCAACTCACAGTCAATCGCTGACCGGTGATAGGTGTCATCAAACCAGCAGCTATTTTGGAGGCCGTTACCGGTTTCCCGGAATCCAATACCAGCACGCGCTGTCCTGCCGCCTGCAGATGCAGCGCCAGATTTGTTCCGGCCAATCCTTGCCCGACAATGACCACATCAAATGCGGCCATCAGCTTGCAACTTTCTGAAGAACTTCATCGCTACGCCGTGTGGCCAACAGCACCGCAAAAGCCGCAACAGTTCCAAGAGAGGCCAATTGAATAGCCGTCCTGAAATCATAAAAATGGGCGATCAATCCCATGGATGAACTTGCGATCAGCCCGCCCAAAAACAGGCCGTTCATATAGAGCGAGGTTGCCCGAGCCATTCGCCCTGCGGCAAAACTTTGCACAAAGGTAATGCCCACTCCGGCAAAGATTCCGTAATACAGCCCTTCCAGAGCAGATCCGACAATCATGGTGGTTATATCGGAGACGGAAGACAGCACCAAAAACGCCACAAGGCCCAGCACTGCTGCACCCAAAAGCGCATTACGTGCTCCCACCCGCCTGATCAAAACAGGTGCGCTCAAAATGGCGACAATTTCAACAAAAGTCTTCACCGAAAAGGACAGTCCGGGCGCAAAGGTCGGCAGGCCAACTTCCTGAATGTAGAACAATGGCAGCGCATTGCTGCACAGAATATGTGCCAGCGAAAAACAGAAACATGCAATGGCCGCATACCAGAGCGGCCGATTGAAAGCCTCAGGTTCGGCGGCTGTCGCAACACCAGTTGCTGCTCGCGGTTCCACAGCAAAATCCGCTGGCATCACAAAATACCATAGAATTAGCCACAACACTGCCATCCCCAAAGCCACTTTAAAAACAGCAACATGCCCGAATTGCCCCGCCACAAAAAACGCCAGGGCCGGAGAAATCATCCACCCAAGAGACGTCATTGACCGCAAATAGGAATTGTAGCGCACAATGTTCAGCCCTTCGCGCTCAGCATAGAGCCGACCGAAACTGTACATTGTGGAAAGCGCGGCTGATGCAACGCCAAAACACAGAAAAGCGACGCTCACCAGAACCCAGTAGGATTGCACAATCAAAATAGCGAAATTGGCAATGAAGAAGGCTATAATGCAGACCAGCACAAGCGGTGCAACACGTCGCCCCTGATCAATCCATTCGCCAAACCGACGGTTTACAATCAACGCCA
Organism: uncultured Pararhizobium sp.; assembly: GCA_964578105.1. Taxonomy (GTDB): domain Bacteria; phylum Pseudomonadota; class Alphaproteobacteria; order Rhizobiales. The sequence goes on along the minus strand of CAZOCA010000323.1, from coordinate 3,506 downwards.
CGACCAGCGTCATGGCGGAGTAAACGCTGATCATCCAGGGGTCTTTTCCAAGCCCCTCGACAATGTAGACACCCATGAACGGAACAATCGCTGATGTGGACATGACGCCGACCAGCAACAACACAAGCGTCCACACTGCCCTATGATTCTGAATCGCCATCATAAGGCGTGACCTATCAGAAATTGCACAGCAATGTCAGCCCTGGTTACGCGACTTTAAATTCGGGCAAAGGACACTGCAAAACGGCTCTTTTTCAAAAATTTCAGCGCGGTGAAACACACTGTGGCAGCTCTAGCCTTCCAGACTGCGGCACGCGGCAAGAAATGCCCGGATTGGTTTGGCAGAGCCACGCAAGGAAAATTTGGCTTGAATCTGCGTATTCATATCCAGGCTGACTTCAATCCCTTTCGCCATCAGAAAAAACAGCGAATGACTTGAATTTGTATACAGCGCCGGAACCAGTCCACCTTCAAGATACGGAAACTCCTCAACACCAAGCGTATAACTGACCGGTGCCAGATCATCTACCTGATAGGTCAGTTCAGGAGACACGCCATTTTGGATGCCTTCCGGCACCAACAGAACATATGACTTGATACGTTTCGTATCTGGCAAGCAGATCGACATCCAGGCCACATTATCAGTTTCGGGCACAGATAACGTCAGAACGGGGTCTGGCGAAGACGAGAACCCCCATTTGAACTCATCCAAAACCGATTTCACACGCGGTCCGGGCGTCAGACCTTCATTCGCCTGAAGACCGCCAGCTCCCGACTGTGGGCCTGGCCCTTGCGCTAATTCGTTGAAGCCGACATCTTCATTGCCATCATGATACTCCAACGCTTCCACATTACTGCCCGGCTGAACTTCAAACCGTTCCTGTCCGTGGCAGTGGTTGGCCATCAACCGCGCATCAGGTCCCTGGCTAAAGGACACCAGATATTCATTGGTGCAAGACAGGCCAGTCTCATCCCCTTGAATGATAACTTCAACCATATTGTCAGCCAGTAGATTATAGCGGACAAGCTCCTGATTAACACGAACGCCCGTAATTGGAACCTGACTAAAAAGCACGACCTTGTCTTGCTGAAACTGCTGCGCCTGAGCCAATGTTGCCCCGGAACAGCAGACACTCAATGCCATAAGCCCTACAGAAATATGCTTTAAAAAACTCTTCATTGCGCTGTTATTCCCAATTGTTGCAGCAGATGGCGTGTTTGGCCTGTCCTGCATTCATGACATCAGAAAATTGCATCGGCGCGACAGGAGATCATGCCGTAATCGGGCACATCCAAATCCATCTGCGCTGCCTGAACGTAACTGCCACTCGCTGAAGGGCGTATCGTAATCTGCCAGTCGGAAGGCATTCCCCCCTCAATCACAAACAAATCGGCAAAGACGTCTCCAAATTGAGCAATATTGCCCATGACCGGTGGCGAAAAGTCCCGACCATTATCGGCAAATTCAGGTAGACGGAAAGAGACATGCCCAGCATCTGCGTTGGCAGTATCCAGCACTATTGTTTGCCCATTCAGACCAGGTGTATTTGCGCATCCCAGAACATAACCGCGGCTACGACGGTCATAAATACTCGCAGCCCTGGCTGGCACGGCAGCTTGCGAAATATTCAACACCGCATTTGCCTGCGGCTGTTGCCATTCACAATGGGCAACAAACACACTCAATGCCCAGCGGGATTCCGTCAATTCGACATATGTCTCTCGTTCGGCAAATATGAACTCTGCGCTTTGCCCGGCTGCCAGGGCTTCTACCATGGGGTCGTTCGGCTGCATCAAGAATTGCGGAACAAAACCATACCCCGGGTCAAATGACGTCGTCGCTGTTCTGGTAAATCTCTGCCCATCAACCAAAATGGTCATGGGTGCTCCAAGGACTGGAAACCGTTTGCCAGAGGCAAGACCCGTTACCCGAACAACCGCCGGAGTCCCTTCGCCCTGACAAGCAATCTCAATACTCCTGCCACACTGCTCAGCTGCGCAATCTGTTGCGACAATCGATCCGTAGGAACTCTCATTTACCCATGATGGTGCGTAGGCTATGGACAGAGCATGCGACTGCGCACCACCCATTGCGACAAGAACGCCCGTAAGGGCAAAGCGCCCTGCAGTTCGCAGAATTGAGAAAGGTTTCATACCAAAGATCCTGTAGCTGGCGGGACTGTCTTAATTAATTACAGATTTCGAATGTGCCGCGGATCGGCTGAGTTTGGCCACAAATAATCCCACCCCACTGATAGCCTGTCTGGCCATTGCGAAATTGAATCTGAAACCAGTTATATCCATTCATCTCAATACCGGTATCTGCCAACAGTGTAATCACCTCGCCTTCCGAAAGGCTGTCCAGACGGTCAGACTGCATGGAAGGCTGCGCGCGGACAATTCCGCCCCAGGAAGAAGCCGCTGGAAAACGCCCTCCGGCATTGCCAAAGCCCTGATTATTATTTCCAAAACCTTGTTGTTGCTGTTGCCCCTGAATTCCGCCGGATTGATTATTGCGGAGTTGAACACTGGCCAAATAATTCTGATAGGCACCCGGGTTGGTTCGGGCCAATTGGCTCAGATAACTGCATATCTGTTGGGCATTAGATCCGGGCGCAAAATAGGATTTCATACAGTCTTCTACAGTGAGAGAACCCTGATAAAGACCAGCGGGTTCTGCAGGACCCTGTTGCTGTCCCAATGGTTGTCCAAGCGGTTGTCCGCCTTGTTGACCAAACGGTCGCTGCCCCAGTTGCTGCCCCAATCCCTGTTGCTGGCCAAATGCCTGATTTTGGCCAAGCGGCTGCGGCTGACCCGAAGGCTGGCCGAATTGCTGGCCTTGCAGTTGTCCGCCTTGTTGGCCAAGAGGTCGCTGGCCCAAAGGCTGTTGCTGACCTGATGCTTGTCCGCCTTGTTGGCCTAAAGGTCGTTGGCCCTGCTGCTGCCCCAAAAGACGCGCCTGGCCCAATTGCTGTGATTGTCCGAATTGTTGTGGCTGCCGCTGTTGCTGCTGTTGGCCAAGCTGCTGCGGCTGTCCCGAGGGTTGACCATATTGCGGCTGCCCCTGTGGTCGGCCAGTTTGCTGCCCTAATGCTTGTCCGGCTTGCTGTCCCAACGGGCGCTGGCCCAATTGCTGTTGTTGGCCCAAATTCTGCTGTTGGCCCAGTTGTTGCTGGCCTTGCTGTTGCTGGCCTTGCTGTTGAGCGTTCTGCGAATTGGCGGGAGGCTGAAATTGATTTGCCAAGCGTGGCGGTTGCTGTTGGCCAGGAGCCGCAATTCTCAATTCCTGAAACGCCGTCCCTTGGGTTTGGTAAGCCTGAATTTGCTGCTGGTTCTGGACAAAAATCCAACCCAGACCGGGCTGGCTACCAAGGTCAGCAACACCACCAGGCTGAAGCGTGTTCACGCGCTGAGGCTGCCCAGTATTCGGATTGACGACATAATAATCGACCGGCCCAGGCAAGGTATTGATAATCCGCAACTGCACGCGTTGCTGCTGACCTGAC
>CAZOCA010000322.1:0-4966 GCA_964578105.1 uncultured Pararhizobium sp. | reverse complement strand
GCTCATACCCATCGACAAATTGGCAAGGCCAGCTTCTTCGGCTAATTGGCGCAGCAAGGCAAAATGCGGTGCTGCGACCTGATCTGCAGGCGGAATGCACATCAGCCCTTCCACTGTCAGACCAATCTCGTCCCGACAGGTTTTGACGAAATCCACCGCATCCGCCACTGAAACGCCAGCCTTTTGCGGTTCATCCCCTGTATTCACCTGAACGTAGTATCGGCGCTTAAGGCCAAGTTTTTCCTCAGCCTTTTTCAAGGCTCGGGCAATTTTTGGGCGATCCACCGTTTCAATGACATCAAACAAGGCCACCGCATCTTCCGCCTTGTTGGATTGCAAAGGACCGATCAGATGCAGTTCGATATCCGGGTAGCGCTCCTTCAACTGAGGCCACTTTCCCTGCGCTTCCTGCACCCGGTTTTCACCAAAAAGGCGTTGACCCTCGGCAAATAATGGCCCCAACGCCTCCGCCGCGAAGGTTTTGGTAACAGCTACCAGATGCACGGTGCCAGCATCGCGCTCATAGCGCAGCACCGCTTCAGCAATATCGCTGCGCACAGCAGCAAGTCGGTCGATTGTGTGGTTTGAATTTGGAGTTGGAGAGGGGGTCCACGCCATGAATCGGTCCTGTATAGTGATGAAAACTCTGTTCGATCTCTTATTGCAGTTGACCGGCGCTGTCATTTCTGGTGTTTGTCTCGCCGAGATTTCAAAGCAAATTCCAAAATTTTGAGCGCAGAAACATGGCCGCCGCGAAAGTGCAAACAGAACGTTACAATCCGCAGATCACCGAACCGAACTGGCAGAAAGTCTGGACGGAGCGGGATCTGTTCACGACTGACAATAATGATCCGCGCGAAAAATACTATGTGCTTGAAATGTTTCCCTATCCGTCGGGCCGAATTCATGTAGGCCATGTGCGCAATTATGCCATGGGTGACGTGGTTGCGCGGTTCAAACGCGCCAAAGGTTTCAATGTATTGCACCCGATGGGGTGGGACGCGTTTGGCATGCCGGCCGAAAATGCAGCGATGAAGAACAAGGTCCATCCAAAAGGCTGGACCTATGACAATATCGCTGCCATGCGCAACCAACTGAAATCCATGGGTCTGTCGCTGGACTGGCAACGGGAATTCGCCACATGCGATGTGGCCTATTATCATCAGCAACAGAAACTGTTCCTCGATTTCCTGAAGGAAGGCATTGCCTACCGCAAGAAGTCAAAAGTGAACTGGGATCCGGTCGATCAAACCGTTCTGGCCAATGAGCAAGTCATTGACGGCAAGGGCTGGCGCTCTGGCGCTGATGTGGAACAGCGCGAGTTGACACAGTGGTTCTTCAAGATCTCTGACTATTCAGATGATCTTCTGAACGGCCTTGAGGGTCTTGACCGCTGGCCGGATAAAGTTCGCCTGATGCAGAAAAACTGGATCGGCAAGTCAGAGGGCATGAGTGTTCGCTTTGCATTTGAAGACACCGATCATGATCCGCTGGAAGTCTTTACCACCCGGCAGGACACCTTGTTTGGCGCCAGCTTCATGGCTCTGTCACCAGACCATCCGCTGACTCAGACACTGGCTGCCGACAATGCTGGCCTGGCTGCGTTTGTTGCCGAATGCCGCAAACATGGCACCAGCGTCGTGGCTGTTGAGACGGCGGAAAAACAAGGCTTTGATACGGGCCTGCGCGTCAAGCATCCGCTGCAGAACCGCACGCTTCCGGTCTATGTCGCCAATTTTGTTCTGATGGATTACGGCACAGGCGCAATTTTCGGCTGTCCGGCACATGATCAGCGTGATCTGGATTTTGCCAACAAATATGAGTTGTCGGTAACACCTGTCGTGCTGCCGTCAGATGCCGACGCGGCAGACTTTTCAATTGCGACCGAAGCCTATACCGGCCCGGGCAAAATCTTCAATTCAGATTTCCTCGATGGGATGACCATTGAAGATGCAAAGCAAACAATTGCCGAACGGTTGGAATCCACACAATTGGATGGCGCACCGCAAGGTACTCGGCAGATTAATTACCGGCTGCGCGACTGGGGCATTTCCCGTCAGCGCTATTGGGGCTGCCCGATTCCCATCATCCATTGCGATGATTGCGGCCCATTGCCGGTTCCTGAAGAACAATTGCCAGTCGAACTGCCCGACGATGTTGATTTTGACACGCCGGGCAATCCGCTTGACCGCCATGTCACATGGAAACAGGCAACCTGCCCAAATTGCGGCAAGGCGGCCACGCGCGAAACCGATACGATGGACACATTCGTCGATTCATCTTGGTATTTCGCCCGTTTCACCGCGCCGGCAAGTGAAAATCCGACCGATCCGAAGGCTGCTGATTCCTGGTTGCCGGTCAATCAGTATATTGGCGGCGTGGAGCATGCGATCCTGCATCTTCTTTATTCACGCTTCTTCGCACGCGCCATGTCGCAATGCGGTCACATGTCCATCGAAGAGCCTTTTGAAGGCCTCTTTACCCAGGGCATGGTCGTCCACGAAGCCTATCATGACGGTCAGGAGCGCACATGGTATACGCCGACCGAATTGCGGTTTGAAGGCGAAGGCGTCGACCGCAAGGCTTTCCTGATTGAAGGCGGCCAGGAAGTGACCATCGGCAAAATCGAAAAAATGTCGAAGTCAAAGCGCAACACAGTCGACCCTGATGACATCATAAAAACCTATGGCGCTGACACAGCCCGCTGGTTTGTGCTGTCCGATTCCCCACCCGAGCGTGATGTCATCTGGACAGATGCTGGCGTGGAAGGGGCACACCGGTTTGTTCAACGGGTCTGGCGTCTGGTGCAGGAAGTGGCTGCGCTTGAGGCCACAAACACACCCCATGATCATGCTCTGACGGCAGCGGCCCATAAAGCACTGCATTCAATCGAGGCTGACATTGAGGGCCTGCGATTCAACCGCGCCGTCGCACAGATTTACGAATTGACCAATGCTGTCTCCGCGCAATTGGCAAAAGACAACAATGCGTCCAATGGCGCTGTGCGCAATGCTTTCGAAATGCTGCTCCATGCAATGGCCCCAATGATGCCGCATCTAGCGGAACAATGCTGGTCGCATCTGGGACATTCGGATTTGATCGCAAGCCGCCCCTGGCCTAAGGTGGACGAGGCGCTGCTGTCGGAAGACACGATCACTCTGCCGATCCAGATCAACGGCAAGCGGCGTGCGGAAATCAGCGTTTCGAAAGAAGCTTCCAAACAGGAAGTCGAAGAGGCTGTGCTGGCCATGCCTGCTGTACAAAAAGCATTGGACGGGGCAACCCCGAAAAAGCTGATCGTTGTGCCTGGCCGCATAGTGAATGTGGTAGTTTGATTAACCAAATAGTGACATGTTGCGGCAGTTTATCGTGAGCGAGAGCAGACAGATGCAGTGGATTTTGCGAATTCTTAAAACACCGGCCCTGGCCGTAATTCTGTTGGGCCTGCTAACCGCAGCCTGCAATGTCCGCCCTGTCTATGGGCCAAATGGCAGCTATGGAATCGATAAGGTGTCGAATGAACTGGCAGCCATTGGCATTGATTCTGCCAAAGGTCGGGTATCGCAGGAACTGCGCAACCGTTTGATTTTCAACTTCAATCATGGTCGATCTGTTGCGGAAAAACGCTATCAGATGAGCTATTCATTGGCTGAGTCTGATGATGCCATCGCCATTGAAGAAAGTAGCGGCTCGCCCGCATCCTACCGTCTGACAGTGATTGTCCAATATCGTGTCATGGACCCTGTAGCCAACACACTGGTAACCGCTGGAACCGAGCGCGCCAGCGCTTCCTATGACCGGTCAACACAGAGCTTTGCCAATATTCGTGCCCGTCGGGATGCAGAAAATCGTGCCGCAAAAACCGCCGCAGATGAAATTACGGCGCGTATATCCACCTTCTTCGCCACCCGGCAGTAAACATGGCGGTTCTGCAAAGAGGCGCCCTTAACTCCTTTCTTAAAGAGCCAACCGGTCGATATCGCGTTGTCGTGGTCTTTGGGCCCGACAGGGGCCTTGTATCAGAGCGCGCCACAAGCGTTCTGTCTGGCTTGCAGCAATCTGCAGGGTCCGGTTCTGATGATCCCTTTGGCCTGACCCGCATTGCGGGCGAAGATCTCAATAGTGATCCTGACCGGCTGGCCAATGAAGCCTATACAATCTCACTGTTTGGTGGCGCCCGCTTTATTCATGTCAGAGCGCATGGCGCGCGTAATTTGCCAGATCAGGTCTCGCCACTTTTGAAGAACCCGCCGGAAGATGCCTTTATCATCATTGAGGCGGGCGATCTGAAAAAGGGCACTGCCTTTCGCAAGCTTATCGAGAAAAGCGACGAAGCCGTCGCCATCCCCTGCTATGCCGATGACAATGCCAGCCTCAATGAGGTGGTCAATGAAGAAATTGCCGCCTTCGGCCTCAGCATCACAAAGGATGCAAGACTGCGCCTTTTGAGCCAGCTTGGCGGCGACCGATTGGCCAGCCGGGGCGAAATTGAAAAACTCTGCCTGTTTGCAGCTGAAAAAGGCACCATTGACGAAGAAGATGTCATTGCCCTGTCCGGTGACAGTTCGGTCCTGTCCGCAGATGCACTCAGCGACGCGGCTGCACTTGGCCAGATGCCAGCACTGATGGATGCGTTGGCACGCATGGATGCTGGCAGCCTCAGCCCATCTGCCGCGGGCCCCCAGATTCTGCGTAATTTTCAAGTCTTGCACAAAGCCCGCATCATGGTCGAACAGGGCGTTCCTGCCGGTCAGGTGGTGGACCGAATGACACCTCCGATTTTCTTCAAGCGCAAGGATGCGGTCAAAAAACAACTCGCTTTGTGGTCGGTTGCGCGATTGGATCGGGCATTGGGTCTGCTGTCAGATGCAGTTCTGAAAAGTCGTCAGCAACAAGGGCTGGCAACCGCCCATCTTGGCGATGCCCTGATTCGTATTGCCGGGAACGCAAGACGCCGATAAAATCC
>CAZOCA010000321.1:0-4972 GCA_964578105.1 uncultured Pararhizobium sp. | reverse complement strand
TACGAAAGCCGCACGTGATTTTCCACGCAGCCCAAGCACGAAATCAAGGGTTGAGCGCATCACGCCGCAAGACCCGGTCGGCTAAGGCTGGTTTTGAGTGTCTGCAGAATTGTGGCTGACCAGGTCAGACAGGGTTCAATCTGTTGCGATCTGCTCAAATCCGGTTTGATCGCGGCTGCGATTGGCTGCGATCTTACTGCCAGCCTTCCGGCGTCTGCGGTGAATACGCAACCGCTTGATACGTCTTGGATCGGCCTCCAGAACTTCAATTTCAAAAGGTCCAGGCGCTGGAATAAGTTCACCACGAATGGGAATTCGCCCAACCAGCCCATAGACCAGACCGCCAAGCGTATCGGCATCTTCAGAATACTCACCAAGCGTGAATTCAGGGCCGATAACGCCCACAACCTCGTCCAGATCCGTTTTTGCATCCGCAACAAAACTAGTCTCGCTTTCTGCAACAATGGTCGGCTTTTCGTGCTCGTCATGCTCATCTTCAATGTCACCGACAATGGTTTCCACCAGATCTTCCAGCGATACCAGACCATCCGTTCCACCATATTCATCGATGACCAGAGCCATTTGAATACGGGCAACCTGCATTTTGGCCAGAAGCGCGGAGGCTTTCATGGAAGGCGGTACAAACAACACCGGGCGAATGAGCGAGGTGTCTTCCAGTGACATACCAAGATCAATCTGGCGCAAATCCAGATCGCCAGCCATTTTGCGCCGCCGCTTGACCTCCGGCCCAGGACTATATTGCGCGGTTTTGGTCATGTAGACCAACACATCCTTGATGTGGATCATGCCACGTGGGTCATCCAGCGTATCGCCGAAGACCGGCATGCGTGAATGACCTGCATTGCGGAACAAATGCAGCAATTCCGCCAGATTTGTGGTGATCGAGACCGCGTCAACATCGGCGCGTGGCACCATGACATGCTCAACACGCACGTCACGCAAGGCCAGAATGTTACCAAGGAAGATACGTTCATCGGCACTGAAATGCCCAGCATCAAAACTGTCCTCAGACAGCGCAAACTGCAAATCCTGACGGATACTGCCATTCTTGATGCCCAAAATTTTCTTGAGCCGGTTGACAAATCCGTCCCGGCTTGTGCCGTTTACGGGTTCCTGGGGGTCATCATTGTGCTGGAGAGCGTGCAAGGATGTGCCCAAACTGGGCCCGGAATCGCCGGATTCATCGCCGGATTCATCACCAGAATTTTCGCTGGATTGATCTGAGGAATTCTCAGAAGAGCTATCAGTATGACTGGCAGCCGGACTATCAGTTTGACTGGCAGTCGGATTGGCAGAATTGGAAGAGGCAGGCATTTCTGCGGATCTCAATGTAAATTGTTCAAATTATTGTAGCCTATTTCACGTCTATTGACACGTGCTTTATGGCAGTTTTCTGTTTCCGGGTTTAAATTTGGGTGTACGGATCAGAAATTCCAAATCCTGTGAGAATGTCTGTTTCCAGGTTCTCCATTTCTTCAGCCTCCGCATCATCCTCATGATCAAATCCAGCCAGATGCAAAATTCCGTGGACAATCATATGGGTCAAATGGTCCTGCAGTGATTTGTCAGTCTCCGCAGCTTCCCGCAGAACTGTCTCGTAACTGACCGCGATATCGCCAAGATAAAGTGCGCCGGTTTCCGGGTCCGGTTCCTCATCATCATTGGGAAATGACAGCACATTGGTCGGTTTGTCCTGGTCGCGGAACCGCGCATTCAAATCCTGAACATGTGCGTCATCGGTCAGCAAAACCGTCGCTGCGAGTGCCGTATCATGGTTGATGGTTGGCAGGCAGGCTGCCGCAATTCTGGTGCAAAGCTGGCTCGCATCAGAAACGGCGCTCCAGCGTGCATCCTCAACGACACAGGTCAGCGCAAACTCTGGCGATGGTGTCCCTGTCACTGGTCTAACGGCGGGCCGCGGCAGTGGCGCCGGCCTTGTCATAGGCGCGCACGATGCGGGCGACCAGTTGGTGACGCACCACATCCCGATCATTGAAGCGGATCATGGAGACAACCTCAACATTGTCGAGCAATTTTGTGGCTTCCACCAGACCTGAAACCTGTCCGGACGGCAAATCAACCTGGCTGGCATCGCCAGTCACGATCATCTGCGAATTTTCACCAAGGCGAGTGAGGAACATTTTCATCTGCATGGATGTGGTATTCTGGGCTTCATCCAGAATAACAATCGCATCGGCCAAAGTCCGCCCACGCATAAAGGCCAGTGGTGCGACTTCAATCATGCCCGACTGCAAGCCTCGTTCCACCCGCTCCGGCGGCATCATGTCGTAGAGAGCATCGTAAAGCGGACGCAGATAGGGATCGACCTTTTCGCGCATATCACCGGGCAGAAAGCCAAGCCGTTCGCCAGCTTCCACAGCAGGGCGTGACAGGATCAGCCGGGAAGCCTCTCCGCGCTCCAGCAGAGCTGCCGCGTAGGCTACGGCCAGATAGGTTTTACCAGTCCCTGCTGGCCCAAGGCCAAACACCAACTCATTGCGCTGCATGGCGCGGATATAGGCATCCTGTGTCGGCGTGCGGGCAATCACGGTTTTGCGGCGTGTCGAGATTTGCGACATCGCCACGCGGCTGCCCTTGCCGTTTTTGTCTTCTTCCAACGTTGGCAGGGAAGGCTGTGCGGCTTCTGCACGAACCATCCGGATCACACCATCCACATCACCCGGGGACAATTCGTCACCGGCGGCCAGACGCTGATACAAGGTCTCAAGCACGTCGCGTGCCTCAGCACAGGCATCCTTGCTGCCGCGCAAAGTCACTTGATTGCCGCGCGCAAGTGCTTCCACACTTAACAGCTGCTCAAGCATTGCAAGGTTCTGATCAAACTGGCCGAACAGATCTCCGACCAAACGGTTGTCGTCAAATACCAGAACAATCTGATCGAGTTCCGTTGCCGGAATTGTCAGATCACTAATCGCATCGCCACGCATATCTGCTGGGGCGAAGAGAGGCTTTGGAATCAAATCAAAATCTCGCTGTTTGTGGGCGACTCACAGACCGGCATTCAGGCCGCATCTGCATTAGAAGGCGCGATCAGCTCCGCAGACAAGCTGAATTTTGTGATACCCGTTATCAAGACGCTCTGCAACGTCCCGATCAGATCCTCAGATGCCATAAGATGCACCGGTTGAAGCCATGGTGAACGACCGCCCAATTGACCCGGCTCCCGTCCCTTGCGCTCTAAAAGCACGTCCATCGTAGTTCCAACTTTTGACGCATTAAAGGCAATCTGTTGTTCGTTCAGCAAGGTCTGCAGTCGTTGCAACCGCTCAGATTTTACCTCTTCCGGCACTTGTTCTTCATGGGAAGCAGCGGGTGTTCCGGGCCGAGGGCTGTATTTGAACGAATAGGCCTGTGCATAACCAACTTCCCGGATCACCGACATGGTGTCCTCAAAGTCGGCCTCGGTTTCCCCCGGAAAGCCAACTATGAAGTCGCCGGAAAGCGCCAGATCGGGGCGACCGGTACGGATTTTCTCAATCAGCTCCACATAGTCGCGCCGTGTATGCCGCCGGTTCATCGCTGCCAGAATGCTGTCAGAGCCGGACTGGATCGGCAGATGAAGATACGGCATTACCGATGGAATATCGCGATGGGCCGCAATTAGCCTATCATCCATATCTCTTGGATGGCTTGTGGTATAACGCAGCCTTGCCAACCCTGAGATGCCGGATAATTCCTCCAGCAAGCCGCCCAGTCCCCAACTGGTCTGATCCTCGCCCTTGCCGTGATAGGCATTGACGTTTTGCCCCAGCAGCGTGATTTCCTTCACACCGGCAGCAACCAGAGAACGGGCTTCTGCTACAATATCACGCACCGGACGCGAGACCTCCGCGCCGCGTGTATAAGGCACCACGCAGAAGGTGCAGAACTTGTCGCAGCCTTCCTGCACGGTCAAAAAGGATGTGTAGCCGCGGGCCTTGGTGATGGCTGGTTTTGCGGCAGGCAGATGCTGGAACTTGTCTTCTTCGGGAAACTCGGTTTCGACCACCTGCTCCCCGGCTTCAACGCTTTTCAACAGACCCGGCAGACGGTGATAGCTTTGCGGGCCAAACACCAGATCGACAACCGGCGCGCGGCGCATGATCTCTTCGCCCTCGGCCTGCGCCACGCAGCCCGCATCGCCAATCTTCATCGGTTTGGCATTTTCCCCACGTGCATCGCGTATTTTCCGGATAAGGCCAATCTCCGAATAGACCTTTTCCGCTGCCTTTTCACGAATGTGACACGTGTTGAGAATGACCAGATCGGCTTCCTCAATGATTTTGGTTTCGGCATAGCCTTCCGGCGCCAGCGCATCGGTCATGCGCGTGGAATCATAGACATTCATCTGGCAGCCATAGGTTTTGACAAAAACCTTTTTGGAACTGCCGTTTACGCCTTGTTCTGGGCCCTGTTCTGCGCCCTGTTCCGGCGTCGGGATAACTTGTGTCTGCTCAGTGCTGGTTTCAACCATGCGAATGTCCTGCAGTGCGGCGCCGCTGCGCCCCTAAATCATGTCTGGATGCTGTTTGCGGGCGTTCTAGCGCGTTTTGTGGCGCGGGCAAAGGCCGGAGTTAAGATCGCGCCTCTTCCAACAAGGTCAGCACTTCCAATTCCATCATCTTTGTCAACGTTTTGCGGTTTGTATCCGGGTTTACCTCAACCGGCGCGCCAAAGACGATTTTGGCTTCAAAACCGCCGGTGGTGATGACCGACCATAAATGCGGCAGCAGATCGATATCGCCGATCCAGGCCGTGCGATCCGCCTCCATGCGACCAAGGGCAATACCGCGCAGGCTCGTATAAGCCAGAGCGACCGGCTGCACGAACAGATCGACATCATGATCCTCCATGCGGGTTGCTGTGGCCACAACAGCGCCAATCAAGGCGCTTTTGAAGGGCAGAACGCCCCATCCCTCGCTGCTGGTGCCTTCGGGAAACAGCACCAGCG
>CAZOCA010000320.1:0-4977 GCA_964578105.1 uncultured Pararhizobium sp. | reverse complement strand
ATTTCAAAATGAGGTGGCATTGGAAACCCGTCCCGACCCAGAAAAGACAGAGCCAGAAAAGCCAGATTCTGAAAAGACAGAGTCTGGCAAGCCGGCTGAAGCCCAACCAAGGCCGTATTGGGAGGAGGTTGCATTGGCAGACATGTCCGCAGAACAATGGGAATCACTGTGTGACGGTTGTGGCCGCTGCTGCCTGAACAAGGTTGAAGACTGGGACACAGGTGAAATTATCTGGACCGATCTTGCCTGCCGACTTCTGGATCACGACAGCTGTCGATGTCAGGATTATACAAACCGGTTGGACAAGGTTCCAGAATGCCTGCAACTCACGCCGCAATCTGTTCAGGAAATCACCTGGCTGCCTCCAAGCTGCGCCTATGCGCGGCTGAGAGACGGCAAGCCGCTTTTGTGGTGGCATCCGCTTTTATCAGGCGATCCAGATACGGTTCACGCAGCGGGCATCTCCGTACGCGGTCGCATCAAGAGTGAGGTTGGTGTTCCTGTTGAAGAATATGAGGAACATCTGGTCAGTTGGCCTGTCACTGAAAGTGGTGAGTAGTTGAGTCACTCCGCATTATGAGCGTTTTGCTTTTCCGTTGGACGTTTCAGGAAATTTTGATAAATTCACAACGTTCAATATTCATTCATCCCACATTCAGAATAGAAGCCTTATGAATTGCGGCATGATGATACACACACTTAAAATTCTGACACTTTCACTTTTGCTGAACCTCGCTCCAGCAGCGTTGCCCGACGATATGTCTGGTGCTTACGCACAGGCGTGTCTTAGCAATGCTCAGGCCAATAAGGCTGTTCGCAGCGGGGCTGCCAAGTCCCTTGCGCAGGTTAAAGGCAGTGCCACGCGCGGTGGTGGAAAGATTGTCAGCGCAAAGCTTTGCCGCCAGGGTGGTGGTTTTGTTTACGTGATTTCCGTTTTGAAGTCGAACGGACAGGTCTCCAATGTTACAGTGCGCGCGAATTAAAGGCGGGACCAACCAGGATTTGAGGGACTTATGCGCGTTCTTGTTGTTGAAGACGAACCTGATCTCAACCGGCAGTTAAAGCAGGCTCTGGAAGACAGTGGCTATGTAGTAGATTCAGCCACGGATGGCGAAGATGGCCATTTTCTGGGAGATACTGAACCCTATGACGCTGTGGTGCTGGATGTCGGGCTTCCCAAAATGGACGGAATCAGTGTGCTGGAAGCCTGGCGGCGCGATGGGCGCACCATGCCGGTTTTGCTGCTGACCGCTCGTGACCGTTGGAGCGACAAGGTACAAGGTATCGATGCCGGAGCAGATGATTATGTTGCCAAGCCATTTCACATGGAAGAGGTTTTGGCGCGCTTGCGGGCGCTGGTACGCCGTGCAGCTGGCCATTCTTCCAATGAAATCACCTGTGGTGACGTGCGACTGGACACGAAGGGCAACAGAGTCACGATTGATGGCATGCCTTTGAAGCTGACCGCTCATGAATATCGCACACTGTCCTACCTGATGCATCATCAGGGCAAAGTGATTTCCAGAACAGAACTGACCGAACATCTTTATGATCAGGATTTCGACCGTGACTCCAATACGATCGAAGTCTTTGTTGGTCGATTGCGCAAAAAACTGCCCGATGGGCTGATCGAAACGATACGTGGACTCGGCTATCGAATGGGGCAGGCTGAGTGAACAGGCGGGCACTGCCAAGACCCAATTCTCTTGCGCTGAGGCTGTTCCTGTCCTCCGCCGCATTGACCAGTATTGGACTGCTGGCGGCGGGGCTTATCCTGTCGAACTTGTATAGCCGGTCGGTTCAACAGGCTTTCGATGCGCAATTGGAAGCCTACGCCAATGCATTAATTGGCGCTTTATCTGCCCAGATAAGTGGCCGTTCAGCCGCCATTTCCCTGTCACCGCCTCAGAATATTGGCGAAGCACGGTTTCTGGAACCCTTGTCAGGCTGGTACTGGCAAATCGGCGAAGGCCGTGGGGCCATCCTGTTCACATCCGACTCTCTCATCGGGAGCAGCCTGGATTTTGTGATGGCGGATAGCGCAAATGCGCCAGACGATACGCTGGAGGGGCCAGGTGGTGAGGCTATACGGCTGTTTCAGCGCAGCTATAAATTGCCCAATAATTCTGAATTATTAGTGGCTGTTGCGGGTAACGTGACCCAGCTCAACCGCGATATTGCTGCTTTTCGCTCCAGCCTGTTGATTACATTCCTGGTTTTTGCAGCATTTCTGGGCCTTGCGATCTATTTGCAAGTTCGTCTGGGATTGCGACCACTCAAGTCTATCCGGCAAGCATTGCTGGAAGTTCAGGCAGGGCGGTCCCAGAAAATTGAGGGGCGATTCCCATCGGAGATTACGCCCGTGGTGGAAGAGATCAATGGATTGATTGATGCCAATAAAGGTGTCGTTGAGCGTGCGCGGACTCATGTCGGCAATCTTGCGCATGCACTGAAGACACCTTTAAGCGTGATCGCAAATGAAGCATCGGGTGCCGCTGTTAAGGACAAAAAAGTTACCGAGCAGATCACGGTGATGCGCGATCAGGTGAACCATTACCTGTCCCGAGCCAGATCTGCAGCAGGTCTTGCAGCCGTTGGGACATCGACGCCCGTTGAGCCGATTGTCGATAGTCTGGTTCGCGCAATGGAAAAAATCTATCGCGACAAGGATCTCAAGATAAAGGTCAGCATGGAAGACAATATTGTTTTTCGCGGAGAGAAGCAGGATCTGGAAGAGGTCATTGGCAATCTTGTTGACAATGCCAGCAAATGGGCCGCTTCCAAGGTGGAAGTGCACACACGCAAATTAAATGAGACGCAGTGGATTCTGTGTGTAGAAGATGACGGCCCGGGAATGACTTCAGATCAGTGCAAGCTGGCGCTCAAGCGCGGTGAGCGACTGGATGAAACGGTTGCGGGAAGTGGGCTTGGACTGTCTATCGTTGTGGAAACCGCAAATCTTTACACAGGAAATATTAATCTGGAACGCAGCGATTTGGGTGGCCTGAAAGCTGAGCTGACGCTTCCCTGCGTTTCTGAAGCCTAAACCCGTGATGGAGTTTTACAAACGACCGAAAAAATGTTGAAATTGGCACAATTGCGCCATTTTGCTATGAAAATAAATCAAGTGAACATGCGTATGCGGTGCGGCAATAGTTTCGTATCGCGCAGGAAGGAAAATGAAAATGAAACTTAAAGTATTGGCAACCCTGACTGTATGCGGTCTCGCTCTTGCAGGCTGTCAGAATGTTGGCCCGCGACAGGGCGTTGGAACAGTTGCAGGCGCCGTTGCAGGTGGCGTGATTGGTAACCAGTTTGGCGGCGGTAGCGGCAAGGCTGTTGCAACCACGCTTGGTGTGATTGCTGGTGGCCTGATTGGCAGTGAAATCGGCCGCTCGCTCGATGCACAGGATCGCCGCCGTGCCTCTAATGCTGAATATGAAGCGCTGGAGAATTCCCGAATTGGGTCTCCGGTTGTTTGGCAGAACCCGGATAATGGCAATTATGGTGAGGTAGTGCCAACGCGCACCTATCAGCGTAACAGCCAACAATGTCGTGAATACACGCACACTATTTACATTGATGGACGTCCGGAAACAGCTCGTGGCACGGCCTGCCGTCAGCCAGATGGAACATGGCGTCCGACTTCCTGATTGGCCAGTTAAGCTTTCTTTTGGGAAAGCACACAATCATGTTTGAGTTCAGAAGGGCTGGCATTTTGTCAGCCCTTCTTTTTGCCATTATTTTGGACGCTTTTTCTTGCGGTTGAGGCCGCTAGGAACTACATCCTAATAAGAAATGACATGCAGTTTTTTGAATTTGTAAAGGTGAGTTGATCCGCAATGCTGTTCTGGATTGTCGTCGCAATCATGATTGGATGCGCCTTGGGACTTGCCGTCCTGCCTTTGCTGCTAAGGCAGAGAAATGCAGAGGGACTGGAAGGCACGTCGTTTGACGGCGATGTTGCCGTCTTCAAGGACCAGCTTACCGAGATTGACCGCGATCTGAAACGCGGCGTTCTGAATGAAAGGGACGCAGATTCGGCGCGTGCGGAAATCAGCAGGCGGTTGATTGAAGCAACCGGAAAAGCCAAAATCGATTCTGGTACAAAGGCTTCCGGCGAAAAGCCGACTCTGTTTCGCAACGCAGCGCTGATTTTCTCAAGCGCCTGCGTGCCGGCAGTGGCCATTGCCATGTATGTCAATATCGGCAACCCAAATCTGGCTGATCAACCCTTGCAGGCCCGTCTTGCAAGCCAGCAGCAAAATGGCGACGACACAAAGATATTGGACCTTGTGGAGCGGGTGGAAACCCATCTCAGCGGAAACCCAGATGACAGCGATGGTTGGGAAGTGGTTGCGCCCGTCTATCAGCGGCTGGGCCGTTATGATGATGCGGTTCGCGCATTTGAAAATCTCGTGCGTTTGCGTGGTGAAAGTGAAGATCGCTTGTCTAATCTAGGTGAGGCCATTGTTCTCAGCCAGGAGGGCGTTGTGACACAACGCGCCGAAACCTTGTTCGAACGTGCGTCAACACTGGATGAAGCCGCCGTTAGGCCGCGCTTCTTTTTGGCATTGGGGCTGAACCAGGAAAGCAAATTCAGGGAAGCCGTCAGCGCCTGGGAAGAGCTACTTGAAGATGCGACGCCAGAAGCTGCCTGGGCACCTGGCGCGCTGGACCAGTTAAATATGGCACGCAATGAGTTGGGTTTGCCGCCAGCCGAACCAGACAATCAGGCTGCCGCAATCATGAGCCTGTCTCAGCAGGAACAACAGGAAATGATTTCCGTCATGGTTGCAGGACTGGCAGAAAGGTTGGAGGAAGCCCCTGAAAACCTTCCAGACTGGCAGCGTTTGATTCGATCCTATGCGGTTTTGGGGAAGCCTGATCAGGCCGCCGCAGCATTGAGAAAAGCGCAAAGCATATTTGCGGCAGATCAAGGCGCGCTTGCAGAATTGGGTGTCTTATCTACAAATC
>CAZOCA010000319.1:0-4981 GCA_964578105.1 uncultured Pararhizobium sp. | reverse complement strand
ACTGAAGGGAGGCATTTCCGTGGCGCTGGCGCTTTCCTTGCCTGATGGCGAATGGAAGCCTGTGATCTTGACCGCAACCTATATCGTCGTGATTTTTTCGATCATCGTGCAAGGGCTGACCGTGACCCGGTTGGCCGAGCGGGTGGGACGGGCACCGGACTTGCCCATGTCTGATTAGGTAACTCAAGGTGTGGTTACGATTCAAAACCTGCGTAAACTGGCGAAGCTGATCCCAAATCCAGCGTGAGACGAGCCGCCGAGCACGTTGGAAATCGATCCGATTGATCGTCCGATAAATTCTGTCAATTTGCAGGTCTTGACCTTCAGAGAGCTCCAAATCTCAAACACAATATTGCTGTATTTGTGTTGAATTGACGCCTATTACAGTTTCCCCAAGGCTTTATGGGGCGGGAATCACAAAATGATCTTCCTTCTTATTCTCACGCTGATTTTCATATTTGTGGGCGCGGTCGTTGCCTTTGTTGCTTTGTCGAAAGTGAGTGACGCGAGGCGAAAACTGACAGAATTGACGACGCTGGTAACGGCTCTGGAAAAACGGCTTAATCGGTTTGAGGCGGATCCCGAGGCAGTGAACGCAGCGCTGATCAAGGCAGATGCGCCTGACCTCATCGACAAGGCTGCGAGTGCTGCCACTGGGGAACAGCAAGATACTGCCCGTTCACAAGAAGACGTGCTGCCGGTTGAAGCTCTGCAGACAACAGTAGCTGCGCCTGAGCTAGAACCACAACCTGAAACGGTCAGTGCAGCGATTGAGAGTCCGCAAATTCGCAAAGCCGACACTGATATGGAGCAGACCGTTGGTGCCAAATGGACTGTTTGGCTTGGCGGCGGGGTGCTGGCATTTGGAACGGTGCTTCTGGCACGCTACTCCATCGAGCAGGGCCTGCTTGGGCCGCAAGTGCGTATTGCGCTCGGCATAGGCCTTGGGCTGTTGTTATGCGCATTGGGGGAATGGGCGAGGCGGCATAGCACCCGCTTCTCGCTGTCCAGTTTTCCTACGGCAGATATTCCCGCCGTGCTGACAGCGGCAGGAACGATTGCCATGTTTGCGGCGATTTACGCAGCTTATCAGCTGTATGGGTTCTTCTCTCCGGCGTTGACATTTGCAGCGCTTGCGGTCGTTTCGCTGGCAACCATGGCGGCAGCTTTGCTGCATGGGCCAATGCTGGCCGCATTAGGACTTGTGGCCAGTTTTGCCGTTCCGTTTCTGATCGGTGCCGAGCAGCCTAACATTGCAGGACTTGGTGGCTATTCACTGGCCGTCGGTGTGGCAGCCTTCGGCGTTGCGCGTTTGAGAGTCTGGCGCTGGCTCGCTCTGATTGCGACAGCCGGTCTGTGTTTTATCGGCCTTGTGATGGTGCTTGAGGCAAGTGCTGGCGAGCGTTGGATTTTGACAGTTTACGATAGTGTGACGCTTGGTTTGGTGCTGTTTGTGTTTGTCGTCAGCCATTATGCCGCCAGGCCCAATTTGCGCCTGGCTGTTGATTGGACAGCGTTTGGCGCTCTGGTCGTTCCGTTTGTGCTGTTCCTGTTTGTGGTCTTGCAAAGCCCGGTGGACGGGTTTTCAGCCCTTGTTCTGGTGGGCCTTAGCGCTTTGGCCCTGGCTGTCGCTTACCAGTATTCTGCGCTGCGGCTTCTGGCCTATCTGGCCAGCGGTCTGGCGATTTTCAGCCATGCGGGCTGGAACCTGCCGGGCAATGCGCTGGATGCACTTGGCCAGATCTACAATCCGACATTGGGCGTCTGGTCTGTGCCGCCAGAATTGCGACTGACCGAGGCTGTGCGCCTGTATGCGCTGCTCAGTGCTGTGTTGATTTTCCTGTTTGCCGCTGCCGGATTGCGCGGGATTATGGGAACGCGGTCCAAATTGCAATTTGCTTTGGCCGGAACGTTTGCCCCCTTTGTTCTGTTGCTGGTGTCCTATCTCAGATTTGATGTGGTCACATCATCGCTGTCCTTCGGTTTGCTGGCGCTGGCTTTGGCTGTGTTTTTTCTGGGAAGCATGGAATGGCTGCTCAGAAACCTGTCCAAAACCACTGGGTTCCGGGCCCGAGTGCTGGACTTTTACGCTGTTGCCGCGCTGGCTTCGATCATTCTTGCGATCTGGATACTTCTGTCCGGGTGGGTGCTGACGGTCACCGTGGCCTTTCTGGCTCCAGCTCTGGCATGGTGCTACAGCCAGCGGGCCATGCCTGCATTGCGGCCCATGGCTGTGGCGATGGTGCTGTTGTGGCTGCTGCGCATCTTGTGGGATCCGTTCATCGTTGGCGATGCTCTGGGCACCACACCAATCTTCAACTGGTTGCTGGTCGGTTATGCCGTTCCGGCAGCGGCCTTTGTTTATGCGGCCATGCTGCTGGGCGCTACCAAGCGCGATAGATGGCTGGATGCCATGGAGGTCTGCGCTGTTTCAGCGGTGACTGCTGCCATTGCAGTGATTGCACTTCATGCGCTGGATCCCACCGATCTTTTCGGCCCCATCGATACGCTGGAAGAAAGCGCGCTTTTGACCCTTGTCGGGGGCGGTGTGGCACTCGGTTTGCTGCAGATCAAGCGCACAGAAAAAAGCGTGACACTGCGCAATGCGGCCACTGTTCTTGGTGGGCTGGGGGTTTTGTTTGCAATCAGCAATTTGATGTTTGCCTACAATCCTATGCTCACCAATGCGGCGGTGGGGAGTAGTATTTTCTGGAACAAGCTGGTGTTCTCTTATCTGATGCCAGCCATCCTGTATGGGGTTTTGGCCTGGCGCAGCATGGGCAGGCGGCCCAAACTCTATACCGATGCACTCTTCGGTCTCAGCGCCGTGCTGCTCTTCGCGTGGGTGAATTTTACCATCAGGCTGGTCTTTCATCCGCAAAACCTGGCGACTGGCCCAACCGGAGATTTGGAACTCTACACCTATTCGGCTGTCTGGCTTCTGATCGGGCTTGCATTGCTGGCGCTGGGCATGGTGCGTAATTGGCGTTTCTGCCGGATGATATCCGGTGGCATTATCGCGCTGGTCACGTGCAAAGCTTTCCTGATCGACATGTCGAACCTGACGGGCATCTGGCGGGCTTTGTCATTCATCGGTCTTGGTGGTGTGCTGTTGCTGATCGGGATGGTCTATCAGCGCTTGCTGACGCCCGATAAAGCGGCTGAGACAAAGCTGGAGAGTTCGTAAACACCTCTCTGTCTCAAGCCAGCCATACCGGCTTGAGACTGGTTGTTGTGTCGTCAGACCTTATTCAGCGGTCTTGTGGTCCATCTTCATATTGCCATCCATGGCTTTCTCGTCCGACATGCCTTCTTTTTTATGCATGTTTTCTGATCCGCCGCTTTTGAAGCCTTCGACGCTTAGCTCAACTTCCACTTTGCCCGCTTTTTCAAATTCCAAAGTGACTTTTTGAACGTCACCTTCATTGAGCTGTGTGGAAATTGACATGAACATGAGATGAAACGAGCCGGGCTTCAGCTGGACGGACCCACCGGCTGGAATTTCCAGACCTTCAGGAACCGGGCTCATCTTCATGACATCATTTTCTATTGCCATTTTGTGGATTTCCACGCGCTCGGCAAAATCGGTGCTGGCACCAATAATCCGGTCCGCTTCATCACCATTGTTGGTAATGGTCAGATAGCCTCCGGCTACCTTGGCGTTTGGCGGTGTGGCGCGGGCATAGGGGTGGTCGATAACAAGGTCACCCAACGTGAAACTATGGGCGGTGGATTGCAGGGTTTGTATGAGCGTTGCCAGCAGGGCAAACGCAGTAATTTTGATAAAAGACACGATCATCTCCAAAGATGTAGAATTTAAAAAATCAGTCAGCTTGTTGTTCTGAAAAGCTTTTCAGCTCTTGAAACTTCAAGAAACTGTTGGAGGACCGCGAAGGGGCGTGGCGGGCTGGAAAATGGAGCGCGGCAGATTGACTGCAGCAACCTTCAGCCTTTGGTTTTCGATTATTCGTGCGACGGTGAGCGACATTCCGCAGGGTGGGGCGGCCATCGCTCCATCTGCAATGCGGCAGAATTCACAAGAAGGACCGGCAGCACCGTTTTCGCCTGCCGGAGTGTAGATGCACAGGCTGAGAATTGTGCCATCAGGCAGGGAATACTCGGAAACCGTCGTGTTGACTTCACCCGCTGCAACGGGCTGATGTGCAAAAGCTGCCAACATGATGGCACATACGCAGGCGACGCGAATCCACATCAATTGTATGTTTCGAAGCCAATGCACGATTCAGGTAACCTGTCTCTGAGTTAGCCGAGCATTCACTCGGCTGATATCAGAACTTCTACATCACGGTGACGACCGGCCTCAACTGAAAAGTTGCGGTTGTAGGGTGTTCCCTCATGGGTAGCAACGACTGCATAGTCGCCTTCTTCCAGAACATATTCCGGAAAGGCTCCGACAGTCTCGGCAATCACTTCGCCATTGGGGTAGAGCAGGGTCCAACTGGTGTTTGCAATTGCCTCGCCACCGGAATCATTGACAAGCTTCAGCGTCACTTCTGCCGCTCGGTGATAAAGGGTCGCGTCTGTCAGCTTGCCCTCTTCAACAGTGATGTCTGCACTGACACTGGCATTGGCATTTCCGTAGAGGCTTTCGACCCGAAATGTTCCCGCGTTCAAAGGCAGAATCAATCCGGAACGAGCGCTTTCCACTACGAGTCGTTCATCTGTGGTTTCAGAATCGCGCTCGGTGATGCGAAAGCGCACCTTGTCGGCTGGAATGTTGACATCCCCGGTCAATTGCGCCTGCAGACGTAGTCCACCGGCACTCAAAATGACGGTCTCCGTGACAGATTGCCCGGCAAGGCGCAGCATGGCGGTTGAGGAGGCTTTGCCATAGGAGGCATGGACCAGATAATTGCCAGGCTGCAGGGTCTGTGACCAATCGCCGCCTTTTCCACTGGCCACCAGCGGATAGGTGCCGGCTGCATCAGGCACCTATCCGCTGGTGGCCAGTGGAAAAGGC
>CAZOCA010000318.1:0-4982 GCA_964578105.1 uncultured Pararhizobium sp. | reverse complement strand
ACCGTTGATATGGCGAAGACAGCAAGGCCTAACACGCCATCAAAAGAGCTTTTGGAGAAACTTTTCACCACAGCCTTTCGAATTAGAAACTTCGAATCTGAGGGGATTAAGCTGTACCGACAAGGATTGGTGCGTGGCTATTTCCACCCCTATCTCGGGCAGGAAGGCATCGCCACTGGCGCTTGTGCGGCTTTAGAGGATCGTGACTACATCGCATCCACCCACCGTGGACATGGTCATTGCATCGCCCAGGGCGCGGAGGTTGGCGGTATGGTTGCCGAGCTTTTGCAGAAAGAGACAGGCTATTGCAAAGGCTATGGTGGCTCTATGCACATTGCTGACATCAGCCGGAACAATCTGGGTGCAAACGGGATTGTTGGAGCCAGTACGCCGCTGGGTGTTGGCGCGGCCATGGCAAGCCAGGTTCGTGGTTCTGATGCTGTGACGGTGGCCTTCTCCACAGATGGGGCGTCAAACAACGGCACTTTCCTTGAATCCCTTAATCTGGCGGCGATATGGAACTTGAATTTCATACTGATCGTGGAAAATAACCAATACGCGGTGTCCACGAAGCTGGAAGAAGCAACAAGAGAAACTCAGCTTTACAAGCGCGGCGAAGCGATTGGTGTTGAAAGCCACCGTATTGACGGCAATGATCCGTTGTTGGTTTATGAAACCGTTGCGGATGCAGTCAAAAAATGCCGGGCCGGGCTTGGTCCGATTCTGATTGAGGCGGTCACTTTCCGTCACAGCGGTCACCATGTGAATGATCCTGGCAAGTATATGCCGGAAGAGCAGCTCGCCTATTACAAAGAGCGAGACCCTGTTGATCGCGCCCGCGACAATTTTATCAGTATGGGTAAAGCCGATGCCGCGGAGGTGGAGGCAATCGAGGCTGATATCAAAGCCGAGTTCGAGGCTGCCGTTGCTGCAGCCAAGGCCGCAGGGGAAGTGACGGTCGAGGAATTCCGAGAGTTCGTTGCCGACTATTAATCGCCACAGAGCGTGTTGAAGAGATCCGCATAAGGGAGAAACACGATGTCAGATCGTGAACTGATGTACAGGGAAGCTTTGCGCGAAGCCTTGTTTGAAGAGATGGAACGGAATGACGAGGTTTTCATCATTGGTGAGGGGATTGCCGAGCGCGGTGGATCCTACAAGGTAACGGAAGGCCTGCTGGATAGATTTGGGGCTGGGCGTGTTCGCGACACCCCTATATCCGAGGCCGGAATGATTGGCGTTGGTGTTGGTGCTGCGATTGCAGGCAGTCGTCCGATTGTCGAAATCCTGTATGTGGATTTTGCCATGCTTGGCATGGACATGATTGTGAACCAGGCGGCCAAGTTCCGGTTGATGACCGGAGGGAAGGGGCGCGTTCCATTCATACTGCGTACCCAAGGCGGTACAGGCGGTGGCGTTGCTGCCCAGCACTCACAAAGTCTGGAAGCGCTTTTCTATCACATTCCCGGCTTGCGCGTGGTCATGCCGTCTACACCTGCAGATGCCAAAGGGTTGCTTAAATATGCCCTGCGTCAGGATGATCCGGTCATGTTCATCGAGCACAAGCATCTTTATATGAATAAGGGGCATGTTCCTGAAGGTGAGTTGATCATTGAGTTTGGTCAGGCAGACATCAAACGTGAGGGAACAGATGTTACGTTGATCGCATGGTCAAACATGGTTCCACGTACGCTTGAAGCCGCTGAAGAGCTTGCAACAATGGGTATCTCAGCCGAAGTCCTTGATCCGCGAACACTCGTTCCGCTTGATCGCGAAGCAATTCTTAAATCTGTTGCAAAAACAAACCGTTGCGTAATCGTACAGGAAGCTGTGCGACGCGGTGGAATTGCTTCAGACATCTCTTCCATCATCCAGGAAGAAGCGTTCTACGATCTTGATGCACCTGTAAAAATCGTTGCCGGATTGAACACGCCTATTCCGTTTAATCTGGTGTTGGAGCAGGCTTCTGTTCCGCAAAAGGATGATGTCATAGCAGCGGTTCAGAGCGTTTTGCACGTCGACACCTTCTAAGAGGGAGTATTGAGATGAATCTGCATGTGCTTGAGAAACTTGCGCAAACAAATCCAGATTGCGAAATATGGTGGGATAGCTCTCCAATCGTCTACCAACAGTGGGCACTGAAGACCATCTCCGAAGCCCCGAAGGACAAAAAGGACATCTGGGCCGAGCAGTTGAAACGTTTGTATGATCCCGCAACTGTTGAGGCGAAAGCCACAATGGGTATCAGGGGCGTTACGACAAACCCCTCTCTCAGCCTTCAGGCCATCTTGTCTGACCCGGACTACTGGACGGGCGAGATCAGGCGTATCATTGCAGAAAACCCAATGGATAACGCTGAGCAAATCTATTGGAAAACCTACCTTGAAACTGTCCGGCGCGGTGCCGAGATGATGCGCCCCTTATTTGAAAAAAGCGGGGGCAAATACGGCTGGCTTTCCGGTCAGGTCGATCCACGGTTTGTTTCTGACCTCGACAGGATGCGGGAAAACGCAGTCGATCTGATGGCTGTCGCACCAAATGTCATGGTCAAGGTGCCGGGCACCAAGGAAGGGTATCAACTCATCGAGGAGTTGACTGCGCAAGGTGTGTCTACCAACAACACTGCGTCATTTACGGTGCCACAATACGTTGCCTGCATGAACGCCGTATCGTCTGGCCTTGAAACGGCAAAAGCCAATGGCGTTGATTTGTCAAAATGGCGCTCGGTCATCACCCATATGTCTGCACGCCTGGGCAATGTTGGCGATCTGGCTTGGCAAGCTGAAGAGCGCGGTATCGAAATCACACCTGAAGAGATCCTGCTTGGTGAATTGGCCGTCATCAAACGTGCGTACCGGCTGCTTCAGGAGAAGAACCATCCCTCCAAGATGCTGATGTGTTCGATGCGGGTCAAACATGATGATGCAACGGATGAGGCCTCTAGCTGGCATATACAGAAATTGGCAGGGGGAGACTTCGTTTATACCTGCCCACCCAGCTACATCGCTGAACTGATGCAGCAAGAGGATCGTCTCGGCGACTTTGATAAGCAGGCAGTGAATGAGGACATCTCGGAAGAGACTCTGAGCAAGTTGCTCAAGCTCCCATATTATCGTCAGGCCTACAATTTTGATGGGATGACCCATGAAGAGTTCAGCCAGTTTGGTGCGTTCATAACCACAGCATCTGAATTTGCGATCGCCACCAGAAAAACCATTGATTTCGTCGCGCGCATTTACGCTGACGCCAAACAACAAGCAGCCTGAGGGGATAAGACAGATGGCAAAGCCGATTGTGATGCCGCAAGTTGGGCAAGACCTAACCGAGGGAACGCTCATAGAATGGTTCGTGAAAGTAGGCGACGAGGTCAAGAAGGGTGACGTTGTTGCTTTGGTTGAGTCTGAAAAGGCCAGCTTTGAAGTTGAGGCTTATGAAGAAGGCACCGTTTTGGAGCTTTTCTGTGAAGCTGGTGGATCTGCCACTGTTCTGGCACCGTTGCTGACGCTGTCGGAGCCGGGGGAGACTTTGGATAAAAAGGCCAAAACGTCCGGCTCTGTCGCTGATGCCCCAGTTGCAAAATCAGAAACCATTGCCGCTACAACTTCAGTTCCAGTTGGCCAAAAGGCCAACTCTTCCTCCCCGCTTGCCAGAAGACTTGCCGCCCAAAAAGGTTTGGATATCTCGAAGATTGAGGGAACCGGACCAAAGGGCTCTGTCGTGAAACGTGATATTGAGGCCGCGGCGCAAGCGTCAGCCGCAGCGCCTGCAGCAAGCTCACAATCCCCCGTCGCTGCGGCCGAGCCGGCTCCGACAACGCTGCCTTTGCCAACCAGCGAAGATGACGTTGAACTGCCGTTTAACCGGATGCGTCAGGTTATTGCCGAACGACTGGCACTGTCCAAACGGACTATTCCGCATTTCTATTTGATGGCCGAGGCGGATGTCTCAGATCTGCAAATACGCCGCAAGGCGCATTTTGACATCACTGGCGAGAAACTATCGCTCAACGATGTGATTGTGCATGCCACAGCATTAACATTGCTGGAGTTCTCTGAACTCAATGCCTTTGTGTCCAGCAATGGCGTCTTGAAAAAAGCCGAAATCAATATCGGAGTGGCTGTTTCTGTTGACGATGGACTTATGGTCCCGGCGATTGCAAACGCACCGCACAAAAACATTTCCGAGATATCTGCGTTGATCCGTGAATATGCCGCTGCTGCGCGCAGGGGGATCAACAAATCTCAAGCGAAAAGTACATTTTCCATATCCAACCTTGGAATGTATGACGTTGAGGTCTTGCCGATTATAAATCCGCCAGAAGCTGGAATTCTTGGTGTCGGTCCGATCAAGCGCAAGGTGCGCGAGCATCGTGGTGGTATTCAGGGACGCGACATCATGTCGTTTTCTCTGGCGGTCGATCACAGGGCTGTTGATGGCGCCTACGGCGCACGCTTTCTGCAGTCATTGTGCAAGACAATCGAAACCTACAACGAATTTTCATAATTCATTTCAATAGATATGAGTGAAGCGCCATGAACCAACCTTCACGCCAGTTTGAACTGGCTAATGCTATCAGGGCGCTTTCCATGGATGCCGTTGAAGCGGCAAAATCCGGTCATCCCGGAATGCCTATGGGCATGGCGGATGTAGCAACTGTGCTGTTTGACCAGTTTCTGAAATTTGACAGCTCTGCCCCTCTTTGGGCGGATCGGGATCGGTTCGTCTTATCAGCCGGCCATGGCTCAATGCTGCTCTACAGCCTGTTGCATTTGTCTGGCTATGCTGACTGGGACATCAACACGCTTAAAAATTTCCGTCAGTTGGGTTCAAATGCGGCGGGACATCCTGAATATGGCCATGGTTCTGGCATTGAGACCACGACAGGCCCGTTGGGGCAGGGATTGGCAACAGCTGTGGGACTTGCTGTCGGTGAAGCGCGAGACAACGCGCAATTTGGCGATGATCTGGTCGACCACCACACC
>CAZOCA010000317.1:0-4986 GCA_964578105.1 uncultured Pararhizobium sp. | reverse complement strand
AACCAGTCTCAAGAATTCAAAGCGAATGAACAACCTTCTTAGAAATCACACCTAGTGTTTATAATGATTGTTGGATCGTAACAATTGCTCTAACAAAATACTTGCCGCAACGAGCAACCAATGGCAGCATCTGCACATGATGAAGCAGCGAAAAAGTAAGGAAGAGGGTCACCGCCGCAAGTTTCTGGTGGTGATCGATGACACGCCCGAGTGCCATCGAGCGCTGATCTATGCCGCGCGGCGCGCAGAGAGCACCGGCGGTGGGCTGGTGCTGCTCTATGTGATTTCCACTGGTGAGTTTCAACACTGGATTGGTGTGGAAGACATCATGCGGGCCGAAGCGCGCGAAGAGGCCGAAGGCATTCTTGCGCGCTACGAAAATGAGGTCAATTCGGTCTCCACGATGCGCCCGGACCTGGTTATTCTGGAAGGCCAACGCGCACCGCAGATATTGGAACTGATCGAGGAAGATGAAGACATCGCCATCCTCGTTCTGGCTGCAGCCTCCGGTACAGAAGGACCCGGTCCTCTCATTGCCTCGCTTGCAACAAAGACCGATGCCTTTCCAATTCCAGTGACCATCGTTCCAGGTGATCTGACAGACGAAGACATGGACGCGATCGTCTGAACCCGTAAAGCTTAGTTCGCGGCCGCACGCAGACGTGCCAATTGTTCGTCCCAACCCTTGTCGAGCGCCAGTATCAGGCCCATTGCAGCTTCGCCGGCAGCCTGGCTGATGCCTTCATGGGTAAGTGATAGTTTCGTGCCCCCCTCAAGGGCTTCCAACTCCCAGATCACGATTGTGCTGGCCCCATTCAACGGTTTGATGGTGAATGAGTATTTCAGGCGGCTCGGTGGATCCATCTCCAGCACTGTGCCCCAGCAAATTTTGTTTACAGAGCCATCATCCCCGGTCGAAATAAGCGCATAATCCTGCTTGTCCGCAAGATCGGCCTCAGCGGGCTGAAACCACAATTTGAGCTTGTCTTTCTCAGTCAGAAAGGACCAGACGGTTTCGCGTGAAGCGGGCAGGAAGATGGATTTGTTCAATGTGTCATTGCTCATGATTTTTTGTCGCTTTCATTGCGTTGTTCGTTTTCGATTGCAGTTTGCAGTGCGCTCAGTTTTTCATCCCAGAAGCGGTTGAAATAGTTGAGCCAGTCAGCAGCGGCCCTGATGCCTTCCGGCGCCAGCCGGTTAATTCGCTCTCGCCCCTTGGGATGCACCGAGATCAGATTACCTTCTTCCAGAATGGTCAGATGTTTCCGGACCGCGCCTCTGGTCATGTCGAAGTGATCGGATACCTGGGCAATGGTCATGTCCGATGACCCAAGATGCATGAGTATCTGTCGACGTGTTGGATCTGCGAGGGCACGGAAAGCCCCCTGCTCTGCCGACATCATTGGTCAATTGGCAGGAAATCAAACCCGCCATCCTGATAAAGAAAGGTGACGCAATCGACGTCGGATACGCATTTGCTGATATGGGCAAGACCCGCTGGAATTTTGTAGTAAGAACCGGCAGGAAGCGCGACCTCATCATCCGGCCCGAGTTCCACCGCGTGGTGCGTGATCGTGCCGCTGACAACCAGGCCATACATGTTGGCTGATTTGATATGCGCCGGGCTGATCAGGCCGGCAGGCAGTCTCACCATCGCCATATAGGCTTCTGAGAAACGATCTCCCTGTAGTGCGGCGAACTGAACGCCTTCACCGGTCACCTCCCACTTCATCTGCGCGGCTGGCGTGTTGATAATCTGGCCCCCGCTTTCCCCAATTTCGACGCTGGCACCGGCGGCGGCAGCAGAGCTTGCGATGAAGGCGGCGGACGCAAGAATTGTGAGACGCATCGCTAATTTGTAAAACACCTCGTGAACTCCTTTAATAACACCAAAAGGTATTATTTATATATGACACCAATTGGTATCATGTCAAGCTGTATGAGAAATTGTGTCCTGATCTGCTAAAATCCGAGATTGCGAACTATCGCATTCCAGTCTAGAATAATTCTAAATTAGACCTTTTACATTGTCGAAATATGCTTATATCGGTATTCAACGATGATGTTTTCTTCAGTGCACTCAGGCACTGTTTCGGGAGTTCGTTTCCATGTTTATTCAGACAGAAGCTACGCCAAATCCAGCCACACTGAAGTTCCTTCCGGGACAGACGGTCCTGGCAAAGGAAACACGCGATTATCGCAGTGCTGCAGATGCTGAAGATTCTCCGCTTGCGCAGAAACTGTTTTCTGTCGAGGGCGTGGACGGCGTGTTTTTTGGTCAGGAATTCATCTCGGTTACCAAATCGGATGTGGAATGGGCCCATATCAAACCAGCCATTCTGGGTGCGATTATGGAACATTTTCTGTCTGGACTGCCAGTGCTTGATGGCACGGGTGATGCAGATGCAGAGACCAGCGGTGAGTTTTTTGAAGAAAGTGATGCTGAAACGGTAAAGGTCATCAAGGAGTTGCTGGAGACGCGTGTGCGCCCGGCAGTGGCCAATGATGGTGGCGACATCACGTTCCAGGGCTTCAAGGATGGCGTTGTCTTCCTTCATATGCGCGGCGCCTGTGCAGGCTGCCCGTCCTCCACAGCGACACTGAAGCACGGTATTGAAAACCTGCTGCGCCATTTTGTGCCCGATGTGCAGGAAGTACGCCCGGTCACCTGATCGCTTGCGAAATACCCGCGATCACAAAATCAGCAATTTATAATGCCGGGCAAATTCGCTCGGCATTTTTGTTGAAACTGCGATCTAAGACTTGGCAGCGCCACAAAAGCCTTTTAACGAACGGTCCATGGTTCAACTCAGTATAGACACCTGTAATGCACTTTGTGCGGTCGCGGTTTCCAGATGGGAAGACGGCCGTGTTCAGCTTGTTGCGCAGAACACACAGGATCTGGGACGGGGTCATGCGGAAGTTCTGACCGGGCAGATTGCCACGCTGCTCTCATCAAGCGGTCTCGTACCTGCTGATATTGACCGAATTGCCGTCACAAAAGGCCCCGGCTCATTCACCGGCCAGCGGGTTGGCCTTGCAACAGCCAGAGTTCTGGCTGCAACACTTAAAATTGATGCCATAGGGGTTGGCGTGCTGGACGCATTGCTGCTGGAAGCGCGTGCACTCAATCGTGATTCGCTGGCCTTCTGCGCTATCAATGATGCCCGACGGGGAGCCGCCTATGTCAAAGCTGTGGATAATTCTGGAACTGTGCTGATAGATGACAGCCTGATCCCGGTTGACGCTCTTCCAGACGCCTTGGCAGCGTTACCCGTGCCGCTCTGCCTGATTGGCTCAGGGGTTTCCTTGCTGCCTGCTGAAAACGCAGGAGATCAGAAAATCATCGAAACTGCTCTGCCGAATATTCTCAGCATAGCCGAGCTTGGCCACACGCTGGCTGTTGAAACCAACCCGGCAGAGCCACTTTATCTGCGCGGTGCTGATGCAAAACCCCAATCTGCAAAACATGTGCTGCGGCCCGCTGCGCAAGATATTGGCAGATCGACAGGGGCTGCGCTGTGATCTCATTCCTCAATCCGGCACGGCTTATAAACCGGGAAATCCTGCTGCGTCCTTTGGAAGAGCAGGATTGCGTGGCCATGTCCGACATTCACGCCACCGGCTTTGATCCAGCCTGGGGTACTGAGGACATGATGGGCCTGCTGCGCCAGACCAATGTGTTCGGTTATCTGGCGCTTGAAACCGGCCCGCTGACGCGGAACCGGCCGGTTGGATTTGTGTTGTTGCGCCACGCCGCAGATGAGGCGGAAATTCTGACAATTGCGGTCGCCGCGCAAACCAGAGGCCGGGGTGTGGGTCGCAAGCTGATGGCTGAATCGCTCAGAAAGCTTTATGCTGACCGCATCAGCAGACTGATCCTGGAAGTTGACGAGAACAATCAGTCAGCATTGCATCTCTACCGACAGCTCGGGTTTGAGCAGGTTGGGGTGCGCAAGGGATATTATACCCACGCTGAAAAGCGCAAAGGCGTATCTGGCGGGACAGCGCTTGTCATGGCCTGCAATGTTCGGTAATCGACATCGAATGATTCCTGTCTTTGGCGGACGGCTGACATGGCAAAAAAACTGATTGAGGCCGACAAGAAATCCCTACTTGAGCAGCAATGCAGCGAAAAGGGCTTGCGACTGACGGAACAACGCCGGGTCATTGCACGCGTTCTGGAACAATCGGATGATCATCCTGATGTGGAAGAACTTCACAAACGCGCATCAGCCATTGACGATAACATCTCTGTTTCAACCGTATACCGCACCACGCGGCTGTTTGAGGAACAGGGCATTATTGAACGCCATGAATTTCGCGATGGCCGCTCTCGTTATGAAACGGTCCCTGATGAGCATCATGATCACCTGATTGATGTGAAAAACGGACGCGTTATCGAATTTCGCAATGAACGCATCGAGCAATTACAGGAGTTGATTGCCGAAGAGCTTGGCTATCGGCTTGTCGACCACCGGCTGGAACTTTACGCAGTTCCGCTGCCTGATACCGACAAAGATACCGACCAAGATCAGCAGGACTGATTCACATCATGTCCTCCCTTCTAGCTGGCATCCGGATTGTTCTGCTGGCGCTGTTCACATTGCTGCTGTTGCCGTTTCATCTGGTGTTTCTGGCCTTTGCACCCAAACGCGCCAACCAGTCAGCCTATCTGTGGCACTTCGTATCTCGATGGGTGGCGGGTGTGCGCGTCACCATAAAGGGCACGCCGCAACCCGGCCCGGTGCTGTATCTTTGCAATCACGTATCCTGGATGGACATTCTTATTTTGTCACAGGCTGCACCCTTGTCATTTGTTGCCAAGGCAGATGTGGCCAAATGGCCGGTGTTTTCCTGGCTGGCGAAATGGCAACGCACCATCTTTGTCGAACGCGACAAGCGCAGCAAAACCGGCATTGCCGTTGGCGCCATGGCAGAGCGGCTTGAAAACCGCGATGCGCTGGTGCCTTCGGGAAACAGCAC
>CAZOCA010000316.1:0-4992 GCA_964578105.1 uncultured Pararhizobium sp. | reverse complement strand
ATGGCATTGTTCATGATGCCAATGGCAACCAGAAGAATTCCTGTCATGATGGCTGTACGCATACCGATCAACAAGGCGTCGGCAATCTGTCGTGGGCCCATGACCACTGGTTCAAACCCACTCTGCTTTATGATTGCTGCGAGCAGACTTGTGCCCCATGAGACGACAATGAGCGAGGCAATGGCCCATGAAGCTGCATAGGCGGGCGTGACACCGCTCATCAGAAACCAGATCATCACCGTCAGTGGAATGACAAAGACCAGACCACCAGAGAACAGCTTGCCCTTGTTCACGACCAGATCGATATCCTGACCGACCTGATGCTTGACCGCTTCAATGCGGACAATGAAAGCGACAGACAGAAAATACAAAATGGCCGGCATCACCGATACGGACACGATGGTCGAGTAGGGTATCGACGTATAGCTTGCCATCACGAAAGCCCCTGCTCCCATGATAGGCGGCATGAGTTGCCCGCCTGTCGATGCCGCGGCCTCAACACCTGCTGCAAATTTTGGGCGAAACCCGTTGGCCTTCATCAAAGGAATCGTGATCACCCCGGTAGAAGCAGTGTTGGCAATCGCAGACCCGCTGATGGTTCCGGTAAGGGCCGATGACAGAACCGCTACAAAAGCAGCACCGCCACGAATGCGACCAGCAACAACTTTCGATACTTCGATCACGAAATTGCTGGCACCGGAGGCAACAAGGAACCCGCCAAAGATCATGAACAGGGTAATGTTGACGGATGAAATGCTGGCAAGAATGCCGAACATGCCCTCATCATTATAAAGCGTCCGGAACAGCACATCATTTGCGGGCAAGCTTGCGGCGCGGAAAACGCCAGGCAAATGCGAGCCGAGAAACAGAATGTAGGACAGTGACAGCATGATCAAAATGGGAATGACCCACCCTGATACGCGGCGGGACAGATCAAGCGCTGCAAAAATGAGCAGGCCACCGGCGAACCAGTCGATGAGGTTGAATTGCCACGCCTGTCCGGTGACGGCCAGAGACCGCTCGTAAAGTGAACTCTCGGAAGCGGCAACCCAAAGCGCTGCAGCGGCGACCAACAATCCATATACGACGTTCAAAGTGGTCGTGAGTTTTGTGGCTTTCTGCCTTGAAACGAGCGGCACTGTGACTGCGGCAAGGAAGGCGAAGCCTGCAAAATGGATCGCATTTTGCCAGAATCCGGGTTCGTTCAAATAGACATTGGTGACGACATGCCAAATTCCGAAGACAATCGCGAAAATACAGACAAAGCCGCGTAATGGACTGCCATCAATGTCTCTCAGGGACAGCCAGACAGACTGATCAGTCGTTTCGGTTGTTGTAGAATCGCTCATGATGCCCTCGCAACGTCACAAAAAAGGGGAGCGGAACCAAATTCCAGCTCCCCCAGGCCGTCCTGTTTCAGGACATTACTTGGCCATCAACCGATCAGGAACATCCAGACCAATTTCTGTGTAGTAACGTGCGGCACCCGGGTGCAGTGCCACGGGCAAACCAGCCATAGCCTTTTCGACCGACATGGCTTTGGTTGCCGGATGAATGGCTGTCAGGAAGCCAAGATTTTCAAACATGGTCTTGGTAAGCTGATAGACATGCTCTTCGTCAACATTAGCGTTTACCGCCAGAAAGTTTGGTTGAGCAATCGTGTTCACATCCTTGTCCTGGCCAGGATATGTGCCAGCTTCAATAACGAAACGTGTCCACAGATTGCGGTCACCATCCATCATTTTTGCCTGTTCGTCGGTGACATCAAGAATGACGAATTTGCCTTCTTTGGCAGCCATCAGTTTGGTAATTGCTCCGGTTGGAGGGCCTGACGGAATGCCAGCGGCAAATGCTTGCCCATTGGCCATTGCATCGACTGTTGGACCATAACCTGCATGAATCAGCGTAAAGTCCGTCTCGACATCGAGGCCAAGGCCCGAAAGCAACACAGTATTGGAGCCAATCGTGCCGGAATTTTGATTGCCCATCCCAACTGATTTGCCTTTCAGCGCAACAAGATCTTCGACAGTGCCACTTTTGACCATGTCAGCAGCAATGACGAACTGCTCCACATTCTGCCAGAGCATGGAAACGGAACGAATATTCTCCTGTGGTTCCGAAACAGGGCCGGTACCCGTGGCCGCATAGGAGCCGTAAAGGCCTTGCAAAATGGCAAAATCGGCGGTGCCTGCGCCCATGGCCTGAACATTGGCACCGGAGCCCGCTGAGTTTACAGCAGTGAGGCTGAATTTCAGACTTGGCAAAAGCTTCACTTTCGACAAAGTCGAAATGGCTGTGCCAACAGGATGATATGTGCCGCCAGTTGAAGCGGTGCTCAAAATATAATCTTTGGATTCGGCAAATGCTGCCGTAGTGGACAGCGCAAGCATTGCACCAGCCACAAAAGTGGTGAGTTTTTTCATCGGGTAATCCTCCATGATGCGCCGCCTCCACGGCACGTTTGCGCAAAGTAGAGGACAGCGCCAAGCGGTCGCTATGAAGGAAATTGCGCAAATCGCAAAAAAAGGCCTGCGGATTTCCGCAGGTTCAGGAATCCAGTAGCGTGGATTTTTCAATACCAAGTTTTACGATCTTCTCGTTCAGTGTTCGGCGGCCAATTCCCAATGCATCGGCGACATCATCCATTCGCCCGCCCTGTGATGTCAGTGCTTTTCCAATAAGCTCCCGCTCGAAGGCTGCTACCGCTTCACGCAGAGTTTCCGGCGCGGAAACTTCTTTGGCCGGATACAGCAACAATTCGCGCACAGACACATCACCGCGCCGCGCAGCCAAAACATGGCGTTCACAAAGACTACGCAGTTCACGCACATTGCCAGGCCAGTCATGGGCAAGAAGAATTGCGGTATCGTCAGATGTCTGATGTGGAATGCCGGTTTCATAGATTGCTGCAAAAACCCCAAGATAATGGCGGTACAGCAATGGAACGTCGTCGAGCCGCTCACGCAGGGGAGGCAAATTGAGAATAATTGTATTGAGGCGAAAGAACAGATCTTCCCGAAACTCGCCTGCGTCTACCGCCATTTGCAATTTGTCGTTCGCTGCTGACACGATGCGAATATCGGCTTGCCTGGTTGTGGCAGAGCCCAAAGGCGCAAACTCTTTGGTTTCAATAACCCGCAGCAATTTGGCCTGCGCTTCCAGCGGAATAGCACCAAGCTCATCAATGAACAATGTGCCTCCCTCTGCCTGAGCGAAGACGCCCAAGGACTGACCTTCGATTCCAAAAATCATTTCCTCAAACCGCAACACAGGGATCGCGGCACAATTAATGGCAATGAAAGGCTCGGCAGCACGCGGACCAAGATCATGCAGAGCCCGCGCAACAAGTTCTTTTCCAGTGCCGGTCTCGCCGAGCAGCATCACATTGGGTTGTGTGGCAGCCAGATCAACGATCTCGGTGCGTAGCGCCGTGATTTGATCGGTGTCACCAATCATGATCCGATCAAGACCGGACAGCTCGGTAAGTCTCTCGGTCAGTCTTGCCGTTTTTTGAGACAATCGATGCCTCTGCGCCGCGTTTTCCAACAATTTCAGCAATCGCCGCGGATCAAACGGCTTCTCCAGAAAGCTGTAAGCGCCGTTGTGAATTGCCTCTACTGCCATCGCAATATCGCCATGGGCTGTCATGAGCACCAATGGAATGTCGCTTGTTCCCTGAAGTTGCGCCTGCAATTCGATCCCTGTCACGCCCGGCATACGCACATCGCAAAGCAGTACGTCAGTGTTCTGAGCCAATAATTGCGCTTCAACATTCTGGGCGCGCGACAGGCTGGACACTTCGAACCCGGCTTTGGTCAACAGATGCGTCAGCGACTCTCGCATTTCCAAGTCGTCATCAATCACTAAAATGCGGTAGTCATTGGCCATTGATGATCTCGCTCTCATATGTTGCCAGAGGCAGGCTAATTCTGAATTTCGCGCCCCCTTCTGGAATATTTTCAGCTGTCAGAGTGCCATCATGCTCGCTGATAATCGCTGAGGAGATCGACAGCCCCAAGCCCATACCATCGCCGGATGCGCGTGTCGTATGAAATGGCTCCTGCATAATCTCCAAATTTCGGGCACCAAAACCGGAGCCATTGTCGGCGACTTCGATGTGCGCGCGATCTTCACTTTCAAATGCAGTGATTGAAAGTTTTGTTGCCGTGGATTCCTGCAATGATGAGAGGCTGTTTTTGACCAGGTTTACCAAGACCTGCTCAAGCCTGAGCCGGTTACCTTTGACGCGCATATTGTCGCTTTGAACATCGACTGTCAGGTCGACATTTTGAAAGTCGATGTCATGTTGCGTGAGTTCCAGGCAATCGGAAATCACATCTTCGACCGTGACAACATCAAACGCCTCATCGCCCGGTCTTGTAAAAAACCGCAACTGACGAGTGATGCTCTCCATTCGGCTGACGACACCGACCAGCTTGTTGAGCGTCGGCAGGCTGGTGGCATCATTGCTGATTTCTTCCGCTGTCAGATAGTTGCGCAATGCCGAGATGGGTTGTCCCAATTCATGCACCACAGATGCTGATAATTGTCCCAAGGCTGCCAGTTTACTGGCGTGCGCCAGTTCTGCCTGTGCACTTTCAAGCTGGCGGTTTGCATGCACCAGTTCCTGGCGATCTGACTGTGAGGCAACCAGTGCTGCCTGAATCCGTTTTGAACGCAAATAAGCAGCAAATCCCATCAGCAACGCGATCAGTGAACCAAATACCGACGTCGCCAAAATTGTTCGCTCATAAGTGCGTGCCCCATTTAGCAAATAGTGGATTTTCCAGTCCAGAAAGGCTGCATCAGTGCTTGCCAATGTATAGGTATTTCCAAGTAACTCGACGGAGGCGGGTCCCTCTTCCTTCCAAGACAGGGGCACCACGTTCACATTTCCGAACTGCTTGCTGCGCCGGATTGCTTCCAGCTGTTGCGGCTCGAGATGATTGATCGTCCTGTAAAGCCATGTCCGATCGGATGCGAGCACCACTA
>CAZOCA010000315.1:0-5003 GCA_964578105.1 uncultured Pararhizobium sp. | reverse complement strand
GGCGATGGGCTGATCGAAAATGACGGCTTTCCTGATCAGACTTTCGACAATATTCCGATGAAGGGGCCCAGTGCCTATTGTGGTGGCTTGTGGATTGCCGCCCTGTTTGCAATGGCAGAGGCCGCAAATCGGGTCGGAGATGCCAGTGCTGGAAAAATCTACGACGATCAGGCCAGATCCGCGCGTGAAGCGTTCGAAGTCGCTTTGTGGACGGGCACGCATTATCGGCTGGACCGGGATGGTCCGTTTTCTGAGTGTTTGCTGATCGAGCAGCTGTTTG
The DNA here is from genome assembly GCA_964578105.1 of uncultured Pararhizobium sp. Taxonomy (GTDB): domain Bacteria; phylum Pseudomonadota; class Alphaproteobacteria; order Rhizobiales. Next base: position 4,723 of record CAZOCA010000315.1, on the reverse strand, counting down.
GCGCATTTCTGGCGCGGCGCTATGGGTTCGCAGACGTGGTTCCAGACGAATATGCCGTTCTGGCCCTAAAGACGCTCTATCGCGAAAACTTTCAAAATGCGGGACGTAGTGAGGGCGCAATCACGCTTGCAAATATGCTTCCAGCCGCGGTTCAGGCTGTTCAGGATGATCACCACATAGCCTTCCAGACATCGGAGTGTATTGTCGGATTCAATTTCAGCTTTGCGGCTCAACTGGAGTGTTGGGGGCTTACGCATGAGGGCCAGGAAATCCGCAAGGCGCTCTACCGTAACCTTTATCAACGCGGCATGTTTGCCCGCACGCCTGCAGCTTATGATGTGGCTGACATGGACAAGGGATTAAAGTTCCGAGCAACCATGAATATGCGACCACTGGCGGTCTGGTTTGCCGCGCCCTGGGATCTCAGGCAACCGGATCAAGCCATGTTGAAGCGGTAAATCGTTTCCTGAAAATAGGTTTCGCCTGGGCGCAAGGTGGAATCGGTAAAGTGACGGTGGTTTGGACTATCCGGCCAGCGTTGTGGCTCCAGGCACAACCCGGCGCTGACACCGTAATTACGGCCATCCAGGCCGGGAACCGGCACATTCAACTTGTAACCATCGTAAAATTGCAGGCCAGGTTCTGTGGACAGAACATCCATCGACAATCCGTTGCGGGAGCTGCTCAGTCGCGCAGCAGGAACGGGTCTTGGTCGCGGCGCAAGTGCCAGAACATAATTCGTGTCAAAGGCAATACGCCGGCCTTCGTGCAGAGTGCGCACAGGCCGCGTCTCGCGAAAATCAAACAAGGTATTCTGAACTGGCAACACGGCACCCGTTGGAATCATATCCTGTGTCACGGGCGTATAGGCATCTGCCTCTATCTGCAGCGTGTGATCCAGAATATCCGGTGAACCATCCAGATTGAAATAGGAATGATGCGCCAGATTCATCAATGTTGGCGCATTGGTGGTGGCTTCATAAATCACGTGAAGTGAGGCAGGCGGAACTATCTTGTAGGTACAGCTGACCATGACCCGGCCCGGATACCCATCTTCACCATCTGGCGAAACGAGTGTCAGGCGAATGGAATCAGGCGCAATTGACCCGACGGTCCACAGACGCTTGCCAAAACTGGCATGTCCGCCATGCAGATGGTGCGGCTCCGTGTTCTGACTCAATTGATGCATGCGGCCATCAAGCGGAAACCGGCCATAAGCGATGCGGTTAGCATAGCGCCCCGCAGTTGCGCCGAAGAACGGCGAGTGATTGGCGTAATCCTCAAGGCGGTCAAAACCCAGTACAAGGGGATGATCGAAACCATCGAGCCGTAAATCCCGCAGGACCGTTCCCCAGGTCAGTATTTTTGCGCGCAACGCTCCCGCACCGATTTCAACTTCGTTGATTTCGGTACGATCTTCCAATTTGCCGAATGGTCGCTTGAAATTCATGAACCCAACCTTCAATCGAATCAATGACTGTATGCCTGCCTTCTTTGTTAGCGCAGATCATCATCTGAGGAAACGGGGCAGGCATTTTGACACTGACGATACGAAAGCGCCTAGACCCAACCACCATCCACGATAAAGCGCTGATTGGTGCAGGCCGCCGCAGCATCAGACGCTAAAAACAAAATGGGACCAACCATATCGTCAGGCACCAGTTTGCGCTGCAGGCATTGGTTTTCCAGGATTGATTTCTCGCCCTCATCATCTAGCCACAACTCTTCCTGCCGCTTGGTGATAATCCAGCCTGGCAGCACCGTGTTGACGCGAATATTGTCCGGACCCATGATGCGTGCCAGCGAACGTGTCAGACCTTCCACCGCCGATTTTGCCGTGGTGTAACAGGGCATCGATCCAGTCCCCATAACCCAGGAAGTTGACCCCATATTGATGATGGAGCCGCCGCCCAATTTTTTCATATCATCCTGCACCGCTTGTGCGCTGAAGAACTGATGCTTTAAATTAACGGCAAAGCGTTCATCCCAATATTCTGATGTCACATCCTTCATGTCATGGCGCTGATCATGTGCAGCGTTGTTGACCAACACACCAATCGGTCCAAAGCGATCACGCACCTGAGCAATGCTCGCCTGAAGCGCTGGAATATCTGTCAGATCACAATGCAGAAACGCAACCGAATGCCCGGCATCGGTCAGCTCTTTTTCCAGAGCCTGACTGGGCGCATCAGCAATATCGAAAAACGCAACCGACGCCCCTTGCTCGGCAAAGCCACGCACCAGATGCGCGCCAATACCACTGCCACCGCCAGAGATCAGGACGACTTTGCCTTCAAGGTCGGGGAAACGGGCAGAACTCATTATTTGGTTCCATACATACGGTCACCGGCGTCGCCAAGACCCGGCATGATGTAGCCCTTCTCGTTCAGTCGCTCATCCAGGGCCGCAGTGTAGATCGGCACATCTGGATGGCTTGCGCGGAATTTCTCAACGCCTTCCGGCGCTGCCAGCAGGCACAGAAAACGGATTTGCTTTGCGCCGCGCTCTTTCAGCTTTTCAATGGCCGCCGTTGCCGAATTGGATGTCGCCAGCATTGGGTCCACCACAATCACCAGCCGGTCTTCCAGCTTCTCCGGGGCCTTGAAGTAATACTCCACCGGCTCCAGAGTGTCGTGGTCACGGTAAAGACCAATATGCGCGACCCGGGCTGCTGGCACCAGATCAAGCATGCCTTCCAGCAAGCCGTTACCAGCGCGCAAAATGGACGCAAAGACCAGTTTCTTGCCTTCAAGAATTGGCGCGTCCATTTTCTGCATCGGAGTTTCAATGCGCTTGGTGGTCAGCGTCAGATCGCGCGTCACCTCATAGCAAAGCAACAATGAAATTTCGCGCAGCAATCGGCGAAATCCGGCTGTTGAGGTTTTCTTGTCCCGCATGATGGTCAGTTTGTGCTTGATCAGTGGATGATCAACAATCGTAAACGGAGCTGGCAGATTATTAGCGTCGGTAACCATTGGAAACTTCCCTGAGCAAAACGTACTGCAGATTTCTTAGCAGCGCACAGCTAGCGGAAAAAGCCTTTGGCCACCCGAAACAACAGGCCTGAGGGGATTCAGTCAGGTTTTACACCGTTAATCTTCAAACAGGCGTTGAAACAGGCGCTGTCGCGTCGGTTCATCCACAAAGGCGGCTTCAATCGCCTGATGCGTGATCGCCACCAAATCGACTGCGGCAAGCCGGAATGCCAACGCACCCTCTTCATATTCCTGACCGATACTGGTCTGGAAGAAGGGCGGATCATCGGAATTGAGTGTCATGCGCACGCCAGCAGTTCGAAGCGCCGTAAACGGATGCGTGTCACGACCGCTGCACAAGCCAAGCGATACATTTGAACCTGGGCAGACTTCCAGAACGATGTCTTCTTCCCGCAACCGGTGCAGCAGGTCTGCGTCCTCAACAGAGCGCACACCATGACCAATCCGTTTGACATCAAGCTCATCAAGAACGGCGCGCACACTTTCCGGCCCGGCAAATTCACCGGCATGGGCCGTCAGACCCATTCCTGCATCTGCCGCCGTTTGAAACGCTTTGGCAAAATCCGCCGGATGGAACATGCGCTCATCGCCGCCAATACCAAATCCTGTGACCATGGGATGGGGATGCGTGTGTAAAAGGCGCGCAACAGGCTCGGCCCGTTCCGGCCCGAAATGGCGCACGCAAGTGACGATGATCCGGCCTTCAATACCGGTTTCATTGCCCGCCCGCTTTATGCCATCTGCCAGCGCCTCAATGTAAGCGGTGTAGCTGAGCCCGGCCAATTCCGCATGATCTGGAGAGGCAAAGATTTCTCCATAGATCATGCCTTGTGCCGCTGCACTGCTGAAGTAATCATGGGACAGATCACTGTAGTCCTGCTCGGTGATAAACACTGCCGCTGCCCGGTCATACGCAGTCAGGAAACTGGTGAAATCATGCCAGATGTAATGGCCATTTGCGTCGATCAACCCGTCGATTGAAATCCCGTTTTGCTTAGCTTTCCTGCGCACAAGGGCAGGGGAGGCGGCGCCTTCAATGTGGCAATGCAGTTCTGCTTTCAAGACCATTATGCAAACCCTCTGACCGGCATATCAGTTGCACGTTTGAGCCAATTGTCATCGGCCCAGTCCGCCTTGCGGTCAAACATATGAAGTGCATAGGCCTCCCGCGAGCGCGCACTTGTATTGGATGCAGAGCTGTGGGGAACAAGTCCATGGATCACAACCAGCGTGCCTTTGGGCGCTTCCAAAGCTTCTTGGGGACCTTGTGGTTTGGCATCAGATGTTTTTTCCATGACCAAATCATCGCCATCATAGTGGAACCGCTCCAGCAGCCCGGCTTTGTGGCCCCCGGCCTGTCCAATCAGGCAGCCATTGCTCTGATCTGCATCTTCCAGCGCAAACCAGAAACCGGTTGTGGTCATAGGGCTTGTATAGAGAAAGGTGGAATCCTGATGCATGCCCACCTCGCCGCCAATGAAGGGCTGCTTCATGATTACCATGGATTGCACCAAACCGGGATCTTCCAGTCCCAGTGCTGCCGCGAGGTTACCCAGTTTTTCAGATCGTGAAAACCGGTCAAATTCCGGATCAAGATCATGTAACGCATGGCCGATCTTGTTGAGCGCCTGATGCTTTGGCTTCACCAGGTCCCCGTTGGCATCAAATCCCCCGGTCTCGAAGAAGAAACGGAGTTTGTCACCGGACTCCTTCAGAGAGCGCTCCCG
>CAZOCA010000314.1:0-5021 GCA_964578105.1 uncultured Pararhizobium sp. | reverse complement strand
ACATAGTCCAGGATCAGAACACCCGGCTCAAAGTACCGCACGGCAGGTGAGATTCCGGCAGCATGAGCAGCTCTGCTAGCCGCCAATTCATTGAACCGCATCACCTGGTGTTCAGGAATGTCACTGCCAAGCCGTGCGACATATTTCCGGTCACCATCGCGCACAAGGTAATTGACGTTGGTAATACCACCGCTCAGTTCCGTGGCCTCAATAGGTCCGGACCACAGGTTCAACTTGCGAAGCTGTTCAAGATGGGTTGCGTTCATCGCCCTTGCCTCCAAGCCATTATGCCAACCCGTAGCGCTTGCGCATGGATTTTGCGCTGGCGGCAATCATTCGGTCGGCAATGATTGCGATGGCGGCAATGGCCAGCCCGGCAACAATACCGCGCCCGATATCTGCCTTGGTCAGCGCAATATAGACTTCCTGCCCCAGATCGCGGGTGCCCACCAAAGCGGTAATCACCAACATCGACAGCGCCAGCATGATGGTCTGATTGATGCCAAGCATAATCTCGGGCAATGCCAGCGGCGCTCTGATACGCCACAGCAATTGTCGCTTTGTGCAGCCAGACACAATTCCAGCTTCAATGAGTTGAGGATCAACTGTCTTGATACCGTGCGCCGCATAGCGGATGGCAGGTGCAAGCGCGTAGAGCACCACAGCAATCATCGCCGAAAAATCGCCGACGCGGAACAGCATCACAACCGGGATCAGATAAACGAAACTCGGTAATGTCTGCAAAGTATCAATTATGACGCCAACAATCCGGTCAGCGCGTTCGTTCAAGGCCGAAAACAAGCCGATCGGAATGCCAATAATCGTGGCAATTATAACTGACACACCACACAGATAGACCGTGACCATGGCCTTGGCCCAAAGTCCGTTTGCGATCACAAAAAACGCCAGCACCGCACACAGCAGCGACAAACGCCAACCGCCAAAATACCAACCGGCAGCCGCAATCAAAAACCAGCCCCAGGCCCATGGGATTCCGCCCAAAAACCGCTTCACTGGCAGCATGAAGGTCGACAACATGAAAGACTTCACCGCTTCCAGATCATCAAAGTAATTAATGTTGATGGACTTGACCAATTCGTCCCAGAACGTTCCCGTCGTGACTTGAAGCGCTTCAGGATAGCTTTGTATGAAGGCGAAGAAATACCCGGCAGCCAGACAGACAATACTGAGCACGACCACAAACAGGGTTCTGGGATAGCGTTTAAGAAAACTCTCGGATCGGCGCCGTTCTTCTCCAGACTGACGGGGTTGCGCAAATGCCTGGCTGAGACGGTCCAGTGCAACGGCCAACACGACAATGGCAATTCCGGCCTCAAGACCGGCTCCAATATCCAGACGGCGCAGCGATGCCAGCACATCAAATCCAAGGCCACCTGCCCCGATCATGGATGCGATAATCACCATATTCAGTGACAGCATGATGACCTGATTGACACCGACCATGAGGTCCGGCTTGGCAGTTGGCACAAGCACTTTCCACATCAATTGCCGTTGGGTACAGCCCGACATCACACCAAAATCAGCAATTTCATCCGGCACAGCGCGCAAGGCCAAAGTGGTGACACGCACCATTGGCGGCATGGCGTAAATAATGGTTGCAACAAGGGCGGAGACCGGCCCGAACCCAAAGAGGAATAGAATGGGCACCAGATAGGCAAACACCGGAATAGTCTGCATCAGATCAAGGATCGGCTTAAGCGCCTGATCAAACCAGTTCCAGCGATAAGCGGCTATGCCAAGCAAAAGACCGCCCGCCACACCAAAAGGCACAGCAATAATAATGGAGGCCAGCGTGACCATGGCGCTGTCCCATTGCCCAAACACTGCCAGATAGAGAAAGGCCAACCCCATCAGCAGGGCCAATTTCCAGTCTTTGGCAAAATGCCCGGCTGCAATGACAATTGCGGTTACCGCAATCCAGCTTAAGGGCGGCAGAATCTGAACCGCCCCAGAACCCTGCCCTTCCATAAAGCCGGAGGACAGAACTGACAGAACCAGATTGTAGGGTTGCTCTATCAGCCAGGCCAGGCCCCGCGTTGCTTCGCGAAATGTGAACAAGCCAAAATCCGCTTCCTCAACCAGCCACTTCATGGCGGCTGAAATGTCGTCCTTTAGCGACAGACGCCAGCCGGCCGGGAACCGCGTGATCCATTTGGCTTCAAGCGATTTGGACAGATCACGGCTGTAAGTCGACAACAGCCATGTAATGAGCAGCAGGGCAAACCAGACAATAGATGTGCGCGAGAAGAGCCGACCGGCCTTTTGGATCATGAAATGACCTTTCGACCCACAAGCACGTCGATGATGGTTGATGGCCGGATAGACCCGACAGGCTTGCCATCCGCGTCAACAACACTCATTGGCTTGCCAGCGGATTCCACCTTGTCTGCAATCTCTTCGATACGTGCAGAGACCGAAACAGTGTCTATGCCCTCGATAATCTCTTTTGACATCACCGATCCGACAGTCAGGACCTTGGCTCTTGGAATATGCTTGGTAAATTCACCCACGTAATCGGTCGCCGGGTTCATCACCAATTCTTCTGGCGTGGCAATCTGAATGATTTCGCCATCTTTCATGATGGCGATACGATCAGCCAGACGAATGGCCTCATCAAAATCATGCGTAATGAAAACGATGGTTTTATGGAGCATCGATTGCAGGCGCAAAAACTCATCCTGCATTTCGCGCCGGATCAAAGGATCAAGCGCGGAGAAAGGCTCATCCAGAAACCACAATTCCGGTTCAACGGCCAGTGAGCGGGCAATGCCAACACGCTGCTGCTGTCCACCGGACAATTCGCGCGGGTAATTCAGCTCCCGGCCAGACAAGCCAACAAGATCAATCACCTGTCGGGCCTTGGCCTCACAACTGGCCTTATCAAGGCCCTGAACATCCAATGGAAAGGCTACATTGTCGAGAACGGTCAAATGCGGCAGAAGCGCGAAGTGCTGAAACACCATGCCAAGCTTATGGCGGCGGATTTCGATCAGCTCGCGTTCGGACATTTTGCGCAGATCAACGCCTTCAAACAGCAATTCACCAGCTGTGGGTTCCACCAGACGCGACAGGCAGCGCACCAATGTTGATTTGCCGGACCCGGACAGACCCATAATGACAAAGATTTCGCCTTCCACGACCTCGATATTCGCGTCCCGAACAGCACCAATCAGATTGGCATTCTGCAGCTCTTCAAGAGATGGAACATCACCTGATTTTGCAAGAAATTCCTTGGCGCCATGTCCAAAGAGCTTCCAGACATGTCGGCACGACAATTTCACCGACTTTTCCATATAAACTCCCGGCGGCTCAGCGATGTTGATTTTGAAGTAAGGACTTTGCCACGGCAGATCGGTGCCGGGCAAATCAAGCCCGGCACCATGTGTTCAACTGGCAGTCAGTCGAGTTGGATTCTTATTTGATCCACTCTTGCCAGCGTGTCTCATTGGTAGTCATCCAATTGGCAACGACATCTTCCAGCTTTTCGCTTTCAAGATCGACCTTGGCAACCATGTCACCCATTTCCTGATTGTCGATGTTGAACGACTTGATGATTGCATGCGCACCAGGCCATTTGTCTTCAACACCGCTCCAGGCAACTTTCCAGATCGGGCCACGCGGTTTACCGCAATCATAGGCCATATCAGGATTGGAGCCCCAAGCCGGGTCGCTGTAACATTCTGATGTGTAAGCCGGGAATTCTACAAACTCGCCATCGAACTTGGTTGGTGCCCAATGTGGTGCATAGACCCAAAGAACAATTGGGGCTTGGCGCTGATAAGCAGATTCCAATTCAGCGAACAAAGCTGCATCGGTTCCGGCATGGACAACTTCAAAGTCCATTTCAAGCGCTTCGACACGCTCATCATCAAAGCCACCCCAGGTTACTGGCCCACCAAGATAGCGTCCCATCGGAGCCGTTTCTGCAGTCGAAAAGGCTTCTGCACAGGCATTCAGAGCTTCCCAATCCGGAAGACCGGGGCATGTTTCTTTCATGTAACTTGGATACCACCACTCTTCGATGGCCTGCATGCCGGTTTCGCCCAAGTTCTGAACGTTTCCGGTTCCAGTTGCCTCGTCCATGGCTTCACGGCCCGTGGTTTCCCAGATTTCCATGGCAACGTGCAAATCGCCGGTTTTCAAGCCAGCGAATTGAGCAATGTAATCAGCCTGGACATAATCAATATTGTATCCGGCTTTCTTCAGAACTTCGCCCATGAGGTTGGTTGTCAGGAGCTGACCTGTCCAGTCATGCAGGGTCAGTTTGATTGGATCAGTCGATTCCACTTCTGCAAGAGCGGGCATCGCTGCAAGGGAAAGCGCCCCCGCAAGGCCGCATATCAATGAGGTTTTCATTCTTTTCTCCAAGCCGATAGGTTCAATTTCGAGACTGCTGGTAAATTCACCATTGAAAGCTTTGGCCAATTTGAAGGTCCCGTCAATATTAAAGCCACAAAATTTGTTGGTTTTTGCTGTTTTATGTTGTTTTTGATGTGGGATTAATGCTTATCAACAGACGGGAATGATCTCAGGTTGCGCAACAAATCTGAGTTGTCGGGAGATAATGATGGCCAAGGCAATCGCCACGGAACCGCTCTTCAAGCATACCAATCACCGGGAACGGGAGATCCTGGAGACGCTGCAACAGCATGGCGGCTCAGGCCGAATTCATTGGTTGGCAGAAACACTCAATGTCTCTGAAGAAACGATCCGCCGGAATGTAAAAACACTGGCGAATGCTGGCGCCGTGCGAAAAGTGCATGGCGGTGTGCACATAACTGGTGGCCATGTAGAAGAGCCCTTCAACACACGTTTCTCTGAAAATTCCTTTCAAAAACAGGCAATTGCCGCTCACCTTGCAAAAATCATATGTTCCGGCGACACGCTGTTTCTGGATATCGGATCAACAACTGCCCACATAGCCGCTGCATTGCAAAACCATCGTGATCTCTTTGTGGTGACCAACTCCCTGACTGTTGCCCAATCGCTCGCCTCCAGAA
>CAZOCA010000313.1:0-5040 GCA_964578105.1 uncultured Pararhizobium sp. | reverse complement strand
CAGATAAAATGGCACACCAGCCCAGCGCCAGTTTTCGACAGATGCTTTAATGGCCACAAAAGTGGCGGTCTTGCTGGTGTCGTCTTCCAACTCTTCCAGATAGCCCGGAACCGCGCCTTCCGGGCCGGCGCCGCTGGTATATTGACCGCGAACTGTCAGTTTTTCAGCCGTCTCACCGGTGATTGGCTGCAGCGACCGCAAAACTTTGAGCTTTTCATCGCGCACAGCGTCGGCATTCATGGACATTGGCGGCTCCATGGCCACCAGGCACAAAAGCTGTAGAATATGGTTCTGCACCATATCGCGCATGGCGCCGGATGTGTCGTAGTATGGGCCACGTGTGCCAACACCAATGGATTCCGCCACGGTAATCTGAATATGGTCCACATGGGCCGCATTCCAGATTGGCTCAAACAGAGCGTTGGCAAAGCGCAATGCCATCAGGTTCTGAACAGTTTCCTTACCCAGATAGTGATCGATCCGGAAAATCTGTTCTTCACGGAAGACCTTGCCAATGGAGTCGTTCAGTTCTCTGGCTGAAGCGAGATCCTTGCCGATTGGTTTTTCAATCACCACACGGGTTTTCTCAGTGATAAGGCCGGTGCTGCCGATGTACTCACAAATCTGGCCGAACAGACCCGGCGCAACGGCCAGGTAGAAGGCACGCACTCTGTCGGGAAACGGATCAAGCTTGGCTTTCAATTCCTGCCAGCCAGCATCATCGGTCACATCGACAGACACATAGGACAGGCGCTTTAGAAACGCTTTGACCGTGTCGGGATCGCGTTCTTCTTCGGGTAGAAACTCTTCCAGAGCATCATTCGCTTTGGTCAGATATTCTTCCTGAGACAATGGGCGGCGAGAGACTGCAATGATGCGGCTGTCACCTACAATCTGTCCATCCTGATGTCTGTGATAAAGAGCGGGGATAATCTTGCGTTGGGCAAGATCTCCGGTTCCACCAAAAACGATCAGATCGAATTCTTCCACCGGAATAATTTGGCTGCTCATAGGGCCCCATTTCACATCGTGTTTGCAAAAAATGAATTTGAAAGTGACTTATACGCAAAACCGGCTACGGGGCAACTTTTGCACTGCAATATGGATTTTGTCTTCCGGTCTTTTTTGCCTTGATTCTGTCATTTGGGCATCTTCAAGTTATGGGATAAGATGAGGATTGGGAGCGCATGCTTCCTGGGGTGCACTAGGGAGATAAAATGAGATTTCTGGTTCCAATTTCTGTAAGCAATGCATCGCGCATTGCTTTTGCGCTGGCGTTTTCGCTGAGCGCGTCCGTTTTCGGCCCGCAAGCTGAAGCGCAGGAAACCCAACGCATTGTTCAAACCACTGAAAATGCGGATTATTTCGGTTTTGATTACCGGACGGTTAAAGATGTGTCCGAAAAGCAATGTGCGCAGGCCTGTATATCAGATCAGCAATGCAAGGCTTTCACCTATAATCAGGCAGCGGGCTGGTGTTTTCTGAAAGATCAGTCCGGAGAGTTGCAAAGCGCAGAAGGGGCTGTTGCAGGCCGGATTGTGGAAAAGACGGTTCGGGCACCGGATAGTTTTAACAACTCCGCCGAACTGCCGTTTCTGACGAAAGACCTGGTGCGGGCGCAGGATGCGCTGCGCGCTTCATTTGCGGCCATTAGCCCTCGGGGCGATACCGATGATCTGCCCGGTCGCTATTCTGCTGCCGCCCTCGTCAACGATTTTTCATCCATGCGCCAATTGGCGAGAATCTGGGTGACTGTCGACCCACTGAACATCGCTGCCTGGCGCGCTTTTGCTGATACATATTGGCGCAGCCGATCCAAAAAATGGCAGGAAACGCGTGACTATCGCAGTTTTGCAATCAGCGGCGCGCTGGAAACCTATCGACTGGCGCAGGGTGATGCAGAGAAGGCCGCTGCATTGGATCTGCTGGCGCGCACACTTGTGTATTCGGATCGTTACAGGCCCGCCCTGGAAGCCTACAAGCTGAGCCTGAAACTGGCTGAGACTCCAAGAGTTCTGACAGCCTATGAGGCATTGGATGCCGATCATGGCTTCCGCATGCTCGACTATTCGGTCGACAGTGATGCGGCCAATCCAAGTGCATGCGTGCAGTTTTCAGAGCGTCTGGACGCCGATGATACAGAATATACGGACTATTTGCGTCTGGATGGCACCGAACCTGCAGATGTACGGGTTGCTAACAAGGAAATCTGTGTAGGTGGCCTGACACATGGTGAGCGCTACCGTCTGGATTTGCGTGCTGGTCTTCCAGCTGACATCGGTGAGCGGATCGATAATGTTGTCTCGCTGGATATCTATGTGCGCGATCGTTCGCCAAATGTGCGCTTTACCGGATCGGCCTATGTGCTGTCCCGTAGCCATGCCAAAGGCATTCCGCTTGTAACTGTCAATATGGATGCCGTGGATATCAGCGTGCACCGTGTGGGTGATGCGGCCGTTGCAGAACTGCTGCGTGATGGCCGTTTCAATAAGCCTTTGAACAATGATTCGCTGAGTGGGTTGAGTTCCGATCTGGCTACGCAGGTTTGGTCCGGTGTTCTGGAAACCGATGGTGAATTGAACGCTGACACGACAACCTTGATGCCTGTGTTCCGTATTATCGGTGATCTGCAGCCCGGTGCCTATGTGATGGTTGCTGACGGCCCGAAAACCAATGAAAGTTACTGGCAGCCCAAGGCAACGCAATGGTTTGTGGTCAGTGATCTGGGTCTGTCCAGCCTGTCTGCTGATGACGGCCTGCATGTGTTTGCCCGGTCGCTTGAAACATCGACGCCATTGCCCGGTGTTGCAGTTAAGCTGATTGCGCGCAGCAGTGAGGTTTTGGGCCGGGGCGAAACTGATGCAGATGGCTATGTGCAATTTGCGCCAGGCCTGTTGCGCGGCGAAGGTGCATTGCAGGCGGCCACTCTTGTGGCGGAAACCGACGCGCCGGATTATGCCCTGCTCGATTTGGAGCAGACAGGGTTTGACCTGACCGATCGTGGTGTCGATGGACGCACATCACCGGGCGCTGTGGATGTGTTTTTATACACAGAGCGCGGGGTCTATCGTCCCGGTGCCGAGGTTCATGCCACAGCTTTGCTGCGTGATGCAGATGCTGAAGCACTGCCCGGACTGCCGATAACATTTGTGATGAAACGCCCCGATGGTGTTGAGCAGATACGCAAAATATCAACCAATGACAGCACTGGCGGCCATTCTGCCTCCTTCGTGCTTCCCACGAGTGCTTTGCGCGGCAGCTGGGACATGCAAATTTACACCGACCCTGACGCTGCCCCGGTGGCAACCAAACGGTTTCTTGTTGAGGATTTTCTGCCAGAGCGGATTGATTTTGATCTGACCCTGAACGATGCAGAGCTTCGGGCAGGGGAGGTTGCCACAATGAGTGTGGCTGCACGCTATCTGTTTGGCGCACCTGCGGTAGGGCTGCCGATTGAAGGCGGCATCAGCATTGTGGCAAGCCAGCCAGTGGACGGGCCATTTCGGGGCTTTGTATTCGGCTTGTCGGATGAGAATTTCACACCGGTGAATGACCGGTTCACGCCGGGCGTAAGAACGGATGCATCAGGACGTGTTCAGTTTGATCTGGCGGTTCCGTCAGTCCCTGAAACCACACTACCATTGGCGGCCAAAATTTCGGTCACTATGAGTGATGGTGGCGGGCGTCCGGTTGAGCGCCAGATCGACGTTCCACTGGCAGCAACCGGTCCCTCAATCGGTATCCGCCCGTTGTTTGATGGCTCTGCGCCTGAAGGGGGATCAGCTGGTTTTCAGCTGGTGGCCCTTGATGAAGACGGCACGCAGATCGCGGCAACAGAGGCAAGCTACGAGCTGAATCGGATCAGTCGATCCTATCAATGGTATCGCAAGTCGAATGGCCGGTGGGGCTGGGAGCCGATTACGCGGACAGACCGGGTCGCGACAGGGTCGCTCGACTTGATGCAGGACCAGTTTGCACGGCTTGATTTAACGGTGGACTGGGGGTCGTACCGTCTTGACGTGATTTCTGGCGAAACTGTTGCCAGTTATGATTTTTATGCGGGCTGGTATGTTGAAAAATCCGCTTTTGATACGCCGGATGCGCTTCAGGTTGGTGTTGATCGCACTCTCTATTCCGCCGGTGATGTAGCAAAAGTTCGACTGAGTTCCGACCGGCCCGGCAAGCTGCAATTGCTTGTTGCCAATGAGGAATTGCTGGCAAGCTACCAGTTTGATGTGATCGAGGGAGAGCAGAGTTTTGATGTGCCGGTCGGTGAAAACTGGGGCGCTGGTGCTTATGTTCTGGCGACACTTCATCACCCGATGGATGCGGCCAATGGTCAGTTGCCAACCCGATCTATCGGGGTGGAATGGCTGGGTGTCGATCCTGCGCCTCGCACGCTTTCCGTGGTGATGGATCTTCCTGAGAAAATCAAACCGCGCACCACATTAACGGTGCCTGTGACTGTTTCCGGTGCGGCTGACGGCAGCGCTCATATTGTTGTTGCCGCTGTTGATCTCGGCATCTTGAATTTGACCCGTTACGCGCCTCCGGAACCTGAAAAATGGTACTTCGCCAAACGCCAATTGGGGGCCACGCTTCGGGACTTGTATGGTCGGTTAATCAATGGATTGACGGGCACACAGGGGCGGCTTCGTGTTGGCGGGGATGCGGCAACTGCCGGTCTGGCCATGGAAGGCAACCCACCGGCGGAAAAACCTGTTTCGCTTTATTCCGGAATTGTTGATCTGGATGAAAATGGCGCAGCAACGATTTCGTTTGATGTGCCGCAGTTCAACGGCACACTGAAACTGATGGCCGTGGCGTGGAGCGAGCGGAAGCTTGGCAGCGCCAATGCTGAGGTGATCGTTCGCGATCCAGTGGTTATGACCACCACATTGCCACGTTTTCTGGCTCCGGGAGATCAATCACGCCTGCTGGTTCAGTTTGACAATACAGACGGTCCGGCTGGCGAATACGATCTGCCGATTACGGCCTCCACCGGGCTGGATCTTGGTGAAACCGCACAAGGTGTCGTCA
>CAZOCA010000312.1:0-5042 GCA_964578105.1 uncultured Pararhizobium sp. | reverse complement strand
CTTTGCAATCTGTCTGCTATGCGCTTTGTCGGACGCCGTGCTGATTGTTCTTGGCATTGCCGGGCTGGGCACGCTGGTGCAGCGCTCACCGCTGCTTCTGACAGCCGTGACCTATGGCGGTGCATTGTTTCTGTTTGTGTATGGTTTGATGGCATTTCGCCGGGTGTTCACGCCAGAGGCAATGAAAACCGCCCAGAAAGAAACACCAACCCTGGCAGCAGCTGTTGCAACAGCACTGGCTTTCACATTTCTCAATCCGCATGTCTATCTGGATACGGTACTGTTGTTGGGAAGCTTTTCGGCAAAATATTTGGGACAGGAGCGCATTGCATTTGGCGTCGGTGCGGTAACCGCTTCATTTGCCTGGTTTTTTTGCCTTGGCTATGGCGCACGCTTGCTTGCGCCAGTGTTCGCACGGCCACTCGCGTGGCAGGTGCTGGACGTGCTGATTGGCAGTGTTATGTGGCTGCTCGCCGCATCACTGCTTTTCAGCTAGCAGGTTTTGCCGGGGCTGAGATCGATTTGTGCAACGGAGCGCTTTTATGCTTGGTGCACAAAGACTGAGCTGCCTGCACGGATTTGATTCCGATTTCACCGTAGTGTGCAGCCAGTTCCTTGTCTTTTGCCCGGTCTTCCTTGCAGCGAAAACCTTTTGATTTCATCAATTGCATCACACAACTCCAATACTCATAGTAAGGTTAGTAACGTGCTGATAACGCACGGTATCACCATATTATTCCCAAGTCTGCGCCAGTTAAGTGAATCAAGTCTTAAGCCGGTGCATCAAATTGACTTGTTTTGAACCAACTGAGATGTGCAGAAAAGCATCTCAGTCGCCACAAAATGCGATAACTATGAGAACCCAGTCAGGCTGCAGCCTCTTTTTGCGCAGGGATAATTTTTGAACCGGACCGTCATCAGACCTATTTCACCTGAACCATTCTCGCCGTCAAAATCGGAGATAGGGCAGGAGACAGGGCATGTCGTTGTAGAAGCGTCCACCAGAGAAATTGCGGGGCTGGCCTTGCGGGGAATGCTGCTCACGGCCCTCACTTTGGGGCTTTGTCGATTCTGGTATGTCACGAGGGTCCGAAAATATTTCTGGGCACACACGCGCATCGGAAAATACCCGCTGGAATTCACCGGCCGTCCAGTTGATCTCATCGTCGGTTTCTTTATGGCCGTTGCGATATTGCTGCCGCTTTATCTGGGTCTGTTTGTTGTGTCGTTGGGTTTGCAAAATGGCGTTCTGGCCGCCAATTTGGGGGCTGTTTTCGTAGTGTGGTTTCTCAGTCAATTCGGTCTGTACCGCGCCAGAAACTACCGCCTCACAAGAACCCTTTGGCGAGGCCTGCGGTTCCGGCAGGGTGGATCAGGCATTGTCTACGCGCTTCTGTCGACAATTTGGCTTGTGATCGGGCTGGCAAGCCTGGGGTTGCTTTGGCCAGCGCGCCGCCGAGCATTGCAGGCCTACAAAGCGCGCCACACCTGTTTTGGCAACCAGAAGGCCAGCTTTGACGCATCACTGACACCGCTTTACCGCGCTGGCTGGCCGTTGTTTCTGGGGGTGGCTTTGATCAGCGCATGGACAGTCTGGCAGTTTGCAAACATCTGGCAGGCAACCCCTGGAGCGTTTGGTGTTTGGGATGTACTGGGTTCCGACCTGCGCAATATGAGGTTTGAGGACTCTGTTGCGACAATTCCCTTTGCTGATATCCTTTGGGTCCTGAGCATCGCAGGCTTTGCATTTCTTACTGTTTTGGTGTTTGCCGGGCCTTCGTATGTGGCGGCTGAAACACGTCATTTTGCAAGTGCCACATCGTTTGGCGCAGTCAGAATGAATTCAACACTTACAAGGTCATCATTGGTTGCCGTTTGGGGACGCTTTCTGGCGATACTCGCAGCCTTCAGCACTGTCTATCTTGGACTTGGGGCGGTCCTGTTCGGTGCGTTCCTGTATTCCGATTTGCCGGTCGGCATTCTGGACAGCGCCACAACCCGCTTCTGGTTTTTTGTGGCCCTGTTTCTGTATTACTGCATCGGCTTCACAGCCTATGCAGTCATTCATCTGGTTCATTTGCGTTTCCAGCTCTGGCGGGCAACCGGCAATTCGATATCGTTTTCGCCAACAGATCCCATATCCGACATAGCGGCAGGAGCGGCAGATGAGTTGCGCCGCCGCGATGGGTTTGGCGAGGGAATCGCAGACGCTTTGGATGCGGGTGGGGTTTAAGATGCAGCAAAGCCCAATAGCACAGGAAATTCCGTCATCAGAACAGCCCACATTCAATGCTGTTTTTTTTGATAGTGAAACTGCCTCGGCCCAGCTGGTGCGTGTCAGCGTGGAGAAAGACAAACTGCATATTTTAAATGCGCTGAATGAAGTGGCAGACAAGATCAGCCTTAATCAACTGTTTCGCCCCATAACCACGTCCGATCAAATCGGCCTGGCTGTCGAAGGCCCGCAAGATGACCGCCGGATTTCGATTGAACAGGTCAATGTGCCAACCGATGTCTGGACGTATCTGAAGACCCTTCCGGAAGCGCGTCGGCAATCCCAGAGCCAACCATCGCGTATAATTCTCGCCTGTGTGCTTTTCATTTTGGCCTGTCTCGCCACCTTTACGGTTCTCATTCCCGTTGCATCAGACCGTCTGGCTTTAATTGTACCGCGAAGCTTTGAACAGACGCTTGGTGATCGCCTGGAACGCACGGTGCTACAGGTAGGTCCTCAGAACATATGCGGGTCGTCATCAGACAATCCCTACCTGCGCTCGCTGGTTGAGCGCTTGGAGGCGGCAAGTGGCGGCAATGAGCCGGTCAGCCTGCACATTATTGATCTGCCGGTGGCCAACGCCTTTGCGTTGCCGTCAGGGCGGATATTCATAACCAGACCCTTGTTGGATCTCAGCCAGAATCCTGATGAACTGATCTCAATTCTCGCCCATGAGATGGGGCATGTTCAGGCACATCATGCACTGCGCCTGTCTTTGCGGGTGGGTGGATCTTCTGCCATGCTTGGCTTCCTTTTGGGCGACTTCACCGGAAGCGCCGCACTCATCGCCATTGGGCAGACCTTGATGGGCACGGCTTTCAGTCGCGAGTTTGAACGGGAAGCCGATGAGCTGTCCGTGCAGATACTTCAGGATCTGGGCATTTCGCCGGTGATACTGGCAAACATGCTGGAGAGGTTGCAAGGTGATGACCAACAGATTGGTTTGCTGGCCACGCATCCAATGACAGCGGACCGGCGCGCTTTTCTGGCGCAGGCCGCTTTGGAAGGTGACAAGACAATGCAACGTTCGGAAGCCAAAAATCTTTCAATTCAGAGCTGGAATTCGCTTAAGTTGATTTGCGATTAGCCAGAATCACTGATAAAACCCTCCAAATTCCAGTATTTGAGGCAGTGTATTTGCCATGTCTGCGGTTGATTTTGAGTACAACGGCTTTAAGAAATCGGGAAGCGGGTATCAGGGTGCTTCCTTCGCACGGATAAGTGCAGGGCAACAAACCCGAGAAGATGTATCCCGCTCCGCAATCTGGGCCAGAAAAACAGCTCCCTTGGGATTTGCGACCATTATGCTGGGCGCTTTGCTGCATCGGTTTGGATTCATTCCTGTCGATGAAATGCTGTCCGTTCTTGGAGCAGGGGCGTTGCTTGCTCTGGCCGCAGTCGGCATGTCGCTCAACAGTTTCATTGATATCTGGCAGCTGGGCGTACGCGGCTTTTTCCGCGCCGCAGTGGCACTGGTCATCAGTCTGATAACACTGGCACCCTTTGCCCTTGTTGTGATTGGGCTGCTTTATCTACCAAAAGTCAGCGGTGTCACAACGAATGCGGAAGATCCGCCATTAATGCTGGCAGACATTGCCTTTGGACGGGTTGATCAGCAGGTGCTGACAGACCAGCAAGCGGCCTATCCCGCCATCCAGACCCAGGAATTCCCGCTGCCTGCACCTCAGGTCTATGATCTGGCGCGTGGCGCTGCAGAGCGGACAGGGCTGAACATAACCTTTGAATTGCCGCCCATCGTTGCAACCAAATTCATTGAAGTTGAAGGCGAAAGCGTTGCAAGCATACCCGCCCCAAGAGCGAAGCCAATCGTTTTGAGAGACGGTTCGGTGATGCGGCGCACCGTGGCGAAATTCTACACCGAAGCTTCTGCTGAAGGTGTGTTCGAAGCGTCCGGAAAGACCCCGGTTCTGGGGTTTATTGATGATGTGGCAGTGCGCGTTCGCGCCACCAACAATGGCTCAACTGTGGATGTCAGGTCAGCGTCCCGCATTGGCGATCACGATCTTGGTGCTAATGCCAGACGTGTTCAGGCCTTCCTGCGGGAGCTGGATTTGACTGTCAAAGCACTGAGCGTGAATTAATCGATCAACTTGCAGCTTTGAATCGCGACGAAAGTGTCGCCTGAGAATCAGCACTTGTGACCTTGCCCGCTTCAATCAGGGATTCCAGATGTGCCAGGACCGTCATCGCGGCTGCGCCATGCAGCTTTGCAGGTAGAGTACGATAGAGAATTCTGACAAGTTCGGGAATAGCATCCACCCCTTTTGACACCTGATCCAGAATGGCAGTTTCGCGCATGATCCTGTGGGTTTTCAAACCTTTTACATAAGCATGTGCCTGCGGAATTGCGTCGCCATGTCCCGGTAAATAGTGCTTCTCGGGACGCGCCAGCAACACATCCAGAGATCTCAGATAATCAGCCATGGAGCCATCGGGTGGCGCAACGACGGTGGTCGACCAGCCCATCACATGATCGCCTGAAAGCAGCAAGTCGGTCCCGCTGATGGCAAACGCAGAATGATTGGCGGTGTGTCCCGGCGTCAGAACGGTCTCAATCTGCCAATCATGCCCTTCAATCTTATCGCCATTCGCCAGGATGCGGTCTGGCATGAAATCAAGATCAGCACTGCGACCAAGGATTTCAGTCTCTTCTTGCGTTAAGTCACGATAGGGCCTGTGCGGACCAGCTGCGTAGACAGCTGCGCCGGTCTGGCTCTTCAGTCTTGCTGTCAGGGGTGTGTGATCG
>CAZOCA010000311.1:0-5053 GCA_964578105.1 uncultured Pararhizobium sp. | reverse complement strand
GCATCGGCCAGATAGCGGAAATCCACCAGTTTGACGATTTCCTCAGGCGACATATCGCCAACCAATTGCCAAACCGGCTTACCAGCTTCCTTGGCGAGCAAATCCCAAACGGCATTTACAACTGCGCCTGTTGCCAGATGGATCGCACCCTTGTCGGGTCCAATCCATCTTAGCTGACTGTCGCCTGTGATATGACGCCAGAAACGGCCCATATCATCGCGAATCCAGTCAAGTTCCAGACCGACCACAAGATTGCTCAATGCCTTGATGGCAGCAATACAGATTTCATTGCCGCGTCCAATGGTGAAGGTCAGTCCGTGGCCTTCATGAGTGCCATCTGTTTCCAGAATGACGTAGGCAGCCGAGTAATCCGGATCCGGATTCATCGCATCAGAGCCATCCAGAGACAGACTTGTCGGGAATCTGAGATCGCGTGTGGTCAGTCCGGTAATCTTGACCATTAACCTGCAACCACATCCTGGGATTGCTGACCAAGCCCATCAATGCCCAACTCAATTTTATCACCTGGTTTGAGATAGGTTTGCGGTTTCTGGCCCATGCCAACACCTGGCGGCGTTCCGGTGGAGATGACATCACCAGGCTGAAGCGACATGAATTGCGACAGATGTGCAATCACGGTTGCAACGCCAAAATGCATGGTGCGTGTGGAGCCGTTTTGATAACGGTGGCCATTCACTTCAAGCCACATGGCCAGATCCTGAGGATCAGCCACTTCGTCCCGCGTCACAAGCCATGGCCCGATAGGCCCGAAGGTGTCGGCAGATTTGCCTTTGACCCATTGGCCGGAGCGATGCAGCTGGAAGTCCCGCTCGCTCACATCGTTGATGACACAATAGCCGGCAACATGGTCCAAAGCGTCTGCTTCCGACACATATTTGGCTTCTTTGCCGATGACGACACCCAGCTCGACTTCCCAGTCTGTCTTGACTGAATTGCGCGGAATTTCAACGGTATCGTCCGGGCCACAAATGGCCGAGGTCGCTTTGAAAAAGACCACCGGCTCTTCGGGCAGTTCCATTCCGCTTTCAGCGGCATGATCTGCATAATTAAGGCCGATACAGATGAATTTACCGACGCCACCAACACATGGCCCCAAGCGTGGCTTGCCATCAACCACCGGGAGACTTTTTACATCCAGCCCACTGAGGCTATCGATCAGCCCTTCACTGAGAGCCTTACCGGACACATCGGAAACCACAGCGCTCAGATCACGGATGGTTCCGTCATCGTCGAGAAGTCCGGGTTTTTCGGCCCCTTTTGGCCCGTATCGCAATAACTTCATTTTGAAATCCTCTTTCTATATTGCCCATCCGCCGTCGATGGCGTGAGCCTGTCCGGTCGTAAATCCGCTTTCATCGCTGGCCAAATAGGTGGCCAGAGCTGCAATCTCGTTCACATTGCCGACACGGCCCATTGGCTGTCTGGCAACAAAATCTTTCCAGGCCTGATCGTAATCGCCTGTTGCCCGAAGCCGTTCATGGAGGCTTGGCGTATCAACGGTGCCGGGGCAAATGGCATTGCAGCGCACGCCCTTTGTCACAAAATCCGCAGCAACGGATTTGGTCATGCCGATGACAGCGGCCTTGGACGCACAATAAGCGAAGCGATTGGGAACGCCCTTTATGGAAGACGCCACAGACGACATGTTGATGATAGACCCACCGCCATTTTCGAGCATGCCAGGCAAGGTCAGTTTCATCAGCCGGTACATGGCGGTCACATTTAGATCGAAGGCGAAATTCCAGTCTTCATCGCTGCATTCCAGAATGTTTCCCGCATGGACAAATCCAGCGCAGTTAAACAACACATCGATCGGACCAATGTCCGCCACGGTGCTGGCAACGGCGACTGCGTCTGTTACGTCCAACGGCATGGCTGTTACCTGATCCACGCCATCAAAAACGCTGAGAGAGCCGGAATTAATGTCCGTTGCGAATACCTTTGCCCCCTGAGCCACATACATATCTACCGTGGCTCGGCCGATGCCTTGACCGGCTGCAGTTATCAGGGCAGTTTTTCCGGCCAGACGTGATGATGAAGACATTATGATCGCTCCCATGGATGTTTTAAATTCATATACAAATGATATCTTCGTTTGTAAATTTATTTTTTTGAGTCATAATCCCATATGTGGAAATATTTGAGAGGCCATTATGGACGATAGCGCCAATGACAAGTATCGCGCGCCGGCCCTGGACAAGGGTCTCGATATCATCGAGTTGCTGGCAGAGCGCAGTCATGGCCTGTCCCAGAAGGACATTGCTGAGGCCCTTGGTCGCTCTCCAAACGAGATTTACCGTATGCTGACAACGCTGCTGCAACGGGGCTATATTTCACGCGACGCCAAAAGCGATCTGTTTGCGCTCTCCCTGAAAATGTTCTCGCTGGCACAGTTTCATCCGCCGATGCACAGATTGCTGGCCCATGCTGCACCGCTGATGCAGGCAGCAGCACAAAGTTCATGGCAATCCTGCCACATCGGAATGGAAGACAACGCGATGGTCGTCGTCGTCGCCTCATACCCCTCGCCCGGAAACTGGGGGCTTGCCATGCGCACGGGCTCTGTCCTTGGACTGGCGAATACGGGGACGGGGCGCGTGCTGGCAGCTTTTCGCCCCCTGGAAGAACGAAAAGCCCTGCTGGACAATCATCGCCTGGCCCTTGGTGAACCAAAACCTGACAGAGTTATCCTGAAAAAACGCCTTGAGGCCATTATTGCCCGTGGCTACGAGCAGGCACCATCTGAAGCCACACACGGCGTGACCGATCTGTCATTTCCTGTGTTTGATTCCTTTTCACGGGCCATAGCCGTGGTTACCTGCCCTCATCTTCATAGGATCGATGAAGTTGTCGTGCCGGATGTGGATGAAGTCGTTGCCACTTATAAGGCCTTGGCTGCCAATCTGACTGCGTATTTCGGCGGTATTGCTCCAGATTAATTGCGCCGAAGTTGCTGGCTTCCATAACAAAAGCGTTATTTGACCGGCACAGACTGGAAATCTAGACTGTGTCCAATTCGAGTGCCAACTAAACGGGCGTAAGCGACAAGCTTAATTGCTGCCCTTAGCAAAAATTTGGTATTTGGTTTGATACAGTCTCGCCAATTACTCGTTCGAGCACCTGGCCTGGCACCGTTCAAGCCATTCACTTTGCATTAGGAACAATACTATGCCTTTGAAACTGACACTCTCTCGCCTGGCACGCATTGTTATGCCTGCAGTTCTGCTTGTGCCGCTTGCGTTGCCTGTCTCAGCGCAGAGTTTTCCTGAAGCGCAACAGGATGAGATTCGGTCCATCGTGCGTGACTATCTTCTTGAGAACCCGGAAATCATTGCAGAAGCATTGAATATGCTGGAATCGCGTCAGAAGCAGATGGCGGAAGCTGCGCGAACAGAAGCCGTCGCCAACATGCAGGAACAGATTTTCGATTCCGCTAATCAGATCGTTCTGGGAAACCCCAATGGCGATGTGACCATGGTGGAGTTTTTTGATTATAATTGTGGCTTCTGCAAACGCGCGCATATGGACATGATGGCGCTTGTGGAAGCAGACCCCAATTTGCGCTTCGTGCTGAAAGAATTCCCGGTTCTTGGGGAAGGGTCGGTTGAAGCTGCCCGTGTCAGCATTGCTGTCAATGAATTGGCCCCTGAGAAGTTTGAAGAGTTTCATCTCCAACTGCTGCTTGGACCAGGTCAGGCGAACGCTGCCAAGGCAATGCGGGTCGCAACAAGCCTTGGCATCGATGGTGCTACACTTGAGGCCGCTACCAAGACTGATCGAGCTGCCGAGACCATTCAGGAAGTCTATATGCTGGCAGATGCGTTGGGCCTGACGGGCACACCATCTTATGTGGTTGGCGACCAGGTTTTGTTTGGCGCGGTTGGCGAAGAACAGTTGCGTGACAGCATCAAAAAGGCCCGTGATCAGAAGAGTTGATCACTCGCTCAGCATTATTGATGTGACAGGCCAAGCCTAAAACCGGTATAGGACGGCGCGCTTAATGTGCGCCGTTTTTGTTTCCGACTTTGAAAAAGGCTTTAGCCATGTCCAGCGGACTCTTTCGTTCAGCAGCAATTCTTGGCCTCTTGTCGGCAGTAGGTCCGTTTGCGATTGATATGTATCTACCCGCATTGCCAAATGTGGCGGCAGATCTTGGCAGCACAATTGCCGGCGCACAAATGACGCTGACCGCTTATTTTATCGCCTTTGGCCTGGCGCAACTGGTTTACGGGCCCCTGGCCGACCAGGTCGGGCGCAAGCCACCGCTCTATATCGGCCTTTCCATTTTCATAGTTGGCTCCCTCGGCTGCACCTTTGCCCCATCGATTGAGACGCTGATAGCGTTTCGTTTTGTGCAGGGAATGGGTGCTGCGGTCGTCATGGTGATACCAAGGGCTATCATCCGTGATCTGCATACTGGCGCGGAAGCGACCCGCTTGATGGCGCTGATCATGCTGGTTATCAGCATATCGCCCATGCTTGCACCACTGGCTGGCAGCGGCGTGATTTATATCGGCAATTGGCGGTCCATATTCGCGATTCTTTGCGGCGCGGCGGTTCTCAGCCTTTTGATGACCGCATTCCTGCAACCGGAAACACTGGCAAAGGAACACCGTGTTCCGGTGAATTTAAAGAATCTTGCAAAGGGCACCAAAACTCTGCTTCTGGATCGTGGCTTCATGATGCTGACACTCATTGGCGGCTTTGGCCTTGCCAGTTTCTTTGTGTTCATTGCCAGCGCATCGTTCGTCTATACCGGCCAGTTCGGCATGAGCCCGGTACAGTTCAGTCTCGCCTTTGCCGCAAATGCGGTGGGTTTTTTCGCAGCCTCCCAATTGGCAGCGCCCCTGGGCGAACGGTTTGGCATGGTACAAGCCATATCGGGCGCCGTGACGGGATTTATGTTTTTCTGAGTTGTTTTGCTGGTTCTGAGGCTGGCAGGAGTTGGAACCTTACCCGTCATCATCGGCCTGCTGTTTTTGGCGAATGCGTGTCTTGGCCTGACACGGTAAAGGACGAGCTCTTTGGAGCG
>CAZOCA010000310.1:0-5054 GCA_964578105.1 uncultured Pararhizobium sp. | reverse complement strand
ATGCCCAGCAAGGCGAGTTCCCCGGTTTCTGCCGAGATCCGCTGAAGCGATGATGCAGCCAGATCACGGAAGTCGAACATCATGGATATGCCGGTCCCGAAGGCAAAAAGCTCGGGACCCAGCCGATACAGTCTGGTGCCTTCCGGGCGTTCTACCAGACGTTCGGCCACAAGGGCTGCCAATATCCGGTGCGCTGTTGCTTTGGGAAAGTCAGAACTGTCACAAACCTCTGCAAGCGAGGCCCCCCGGGGACTGAAGGTCGCCAGAATGCGCAAGACCAACGCCGCCTTACGGACACTATGAAGGCCAAGACTCATTGAACGCTATGACTCATCACCAGACCACCGGAATTTGACTGCGCTTTTCGGGCAGGTTTGCAACAGTTGCAAGCATAGCACGCACGCTGCCACCGCAAACCCTTTTTCAAACTGGTTTGCTTATGCCAATCAATCAGGCGGGCAATCAAGCGGCCATCAAACGGTCATCAAGCCGGATGTGAAACGCAATAGGCGGCTTCAGCATAAAGCAGAGGGTGGGTAATTTCATCAACCCGCACATCGGTGACTTCCCCGACAAAGATGGTGTGGGTGCCATAGGGCAAAGCAACTGTTCGGCGACAAATAATGTTGGACAATGCGGACTTCAAAACCATCATGCCTGACGCGTCGCGCACCCAATCCCCTGTGTTGAAGCGCTCCTCAGCTGGCACAACACCACTAAAGGCATCGGAGGTTTCCGTGTGCTCCTGATTAAGCACATTTACTGAAAACCGTGCCTGATTGAGCAGCATTTCGTGCAGGAGTGTCCGGTTGTTGAGACAGACCATCAAGGACGGGGGAGACATGGATACAGATGTGACAGCAGTCACGGTCATGCCGTGATCGCGAATGCCGTCATTGGCAGTTACAACGGTAACAGTTGCCGGAAATTTGCGCATTGCCATCCGAAATTGTGCGTCAACTCCGTCGTCATTCTGATCTGAAACAGCCATCAATTTTCCTCCAGGAAGGGCAGTTCGGTCAAAAACTGTCACACCACAATTGTGATGCCTTCATTGACATTAGACATAGTGGAGGTATCCGATCGCCGACAAGTCAGCAGGTTCCGCATGGCGGAATACAGCAAACAGTCTGATCTCAGTTGCGTTTTACAGGGTCTTCAGAGCCTTCGGAGGTGACATAGAGCTCAACGTCATTTGCAGCACACAAATCGACGATGTTCTGGGGCGGCATCAAATCCGTCACAAAGATATCCAGGTCCGCCAGGGTGGCAACCAGTGCTGGTGCCCGGCGGCTGAACTTCATGGCATCAGCTACCAGAATTCGGGTGCGGGCCTGAGCGAGAATGGTTTTCGTCACTTGCACTTCCCGATGATCAAAATCCAGCAAGGCGCCATCTTCGTCTATGGCAGACACACCAATGACCGCGAAATCGACTTTGAACTGACGAAACATATCCATGGCCGTTGCGCCAACAATACCGCCATCTGACTTGCGCAATGTGCCACCTGCAATGGTCAGATTAACGCCGCTCGCATCTGCCAGAATATTCGCAACATTCAGATTGTTGGTGATCACCATCAGATCATTGTGGCGCTTCAGCGCTTGCGCAACCTGCTCGGTGGTTGTGCCGATATTCAAGATAATTGAGGTCTCATCATTGATCAGAGACGCCGCTTTTCTGGCGATCGCCTGCTTGGCATCCGACGCCATGCTGCGGCGGGACAGATAGGCTATATTGCTGACAGTCGAGGGGTAAATCGCGCCGCCATGAATGCGCTGCAACAGGCTCATGGCACACAAATCATTCAAATCCTTGCGAATGGTCTGCGGACTGACATCAAAGATCTTTGCCAAGGAATCCACCTCGACACGCCCTTCCTGACGCGCGCGCTCAATAATGTCACTTTGACGGGGATGGAGTACCGGCATTGATGTCCTTTGCGATAGTCTGTCTGGCGCCGCTTAGAGCACATTTTTATAGGCTGAACCATTTGATCATTCAATGCGAACACGCAATCTGGAAACCCAAATGGGTCGATGCTTTTTTCACACCGGGCTGTATTGCCTTCCTATGATCTGCATGTGAAAAGCGGCTCATGACAACCGATCCTGCTCCAAAATCCAAGCCGTTCTGGCTCGATACTCTCAGACCAACTGCGATGACCCTGGCCATCGCTGCGCTTGGTGCAGGCGTTGCGCATCTGCTGGGTGTGCCTGCCCCATTTCTTGTGGGATCGTCTTTGGCTGTTACATGTCTGGGTCTTGCCGGATTCACCATTGGTGTACCGTTGGTTCTAAGAGATATGTGCTTTGTCATAATTGGCCTGACCATGGGTGCCGGTGTGACGCCGGATGTGGTTCAGACGGCAAAGCAGTGGCCGCTGAGTTTTTTAATCCTGGGCCTATCGCTGATTGCGATCATTGTGGGATGTCGCTGGTTGTTGCAAAGAATCTGGCATTTTGACCCGATGACGGCTCTGCTTTCTGTCGTTCCAGGCCATTTGAGCTACGTTCTTGGCCTGTCGGCTCAGACCAGTGGCGACCTGACATCCATCAGTGTCATTCAAAGCCTACGCCTTCTGGCCCTGACCATACTGGTGCCTTTTGCTGTGGTGCTGATCGGATTTGAAGCTGAAGCCGTCGCTGCCAAAGCGGCCATCATGCCGCTGACCATGTTTGGGCTGAGCCTCGCCATGTCCTTTGCCATTGGCTATGTTTTCAACCGGCTCCGCCTTCCGGCGGCCTATCTTCTGGGTGGGCTGATCTGGTCCACCGGAAGCCACATTACCGGTGCGATTGACGGGACAGTGTCCCCGTATGTCGCCATACCTGCCTTTATTACACTGGGTGCTTTGATCGGCACCCGGTTTTTCGGGGTAACACTGGCTCAGTTAAAGCGCGCATTTGCAGCAGGGGCTGTGGTGACTTTGGCAGCCTTTAGTATTTCTGCGTTTGCTGCCTGGTGTGTGTCCTTGTTTATCAACGCACCGTTCAGTCATCTGTTGATTGCTTTTGCGCCTGGCGGGGTGGAAACCATGTCGGCTATGGCGGTGTCTCTGAATGCCGACCCGGCCTTTGTTGCCGCCCATCATGTGATGCGGCTTTTCATCCTTACATTTCTTGCACCGATCATGCTGGGCATGGCGCGGCGAACTTCACAGCGTGCAGACCAGCCTTAGTCACATAAAAAAACCTCCCGGTGCAAACACCGGGAGGTCCTGTCATTTTCATGCGCCAGATTCATGCGCAGAGGCTTACGCGAAAGCTGGTTCGCTCACGATCGAGTAGCGGATGTTGCACTGGGAGCGGTCCTGCTCGGACATGTTGCGCCACAATTGCTCAGCTTTCTTGCGGCATTCCATCGGACCGACAACCAGCTCGGTTCCTTCAACAACCTGGCTGAAATCCGTTGAGGTGAATTCGCCTCCAACAATCCAGAAACGTGAATTTTGCATGGGTTCTATCCTTTCAGGGTTCAGCTTCAAGCTGCTTTGGTGAATTGGGCGGTCTCGGTGGATTCGCCCATGGCTGTGGTTGATGATTGGCCGCCGGCAATGGCAACGCTGACCGCGTCGAAATAACCGGTGCCGACTTCGCGTTGATGGCGAGTGGCTGTGTAACCATCAGCCTCAGATGCAAACTCGGCCTGCTGCAGTTCGGAATAGGCTGCCATGCCGCGATCCTTGTAACCACGGGCCAGTTCGAACATGCCGTGGTTCAATTGATGGAAGCCAGCCAGAGTAACAAACTGGAACTTGTAGCCCATTGCCCCCAACTCGCGCTGGTAAATTGCGATGGTTTCCTTATCCAGATTGGCTTCCCAGTTGAAGGATGGCGAGCAATTATAGGCCATCATCTTGCCAGGGAATTCTTTCTGGATGGCTTCCGCAAAGCGTCGGGCATCGTCCAGATTTGGCTTGGATGTCTCCCACCAGATCAGATCAGCATGACGGGCAAAGGCCAGTCCGCGTTTGATGCAGTGTTCAACACCTGTGCCTTCCTTGAGGCGGAAAAAGCCTTCCGGGGTGCGCTCACCTGTCAGGAATTCGTGATCCCGCTCGTCCACATCCGATGTGATCAACCGGGCTGATTCAGCATCTGTCCGCGCCACCACAAGCGTTGGTGTTCCGCAGGTATCTGCTGCCAGACGGGCCGCATCCAGATTGCGGATGTGGGCCTGTGTCGGGATCAGAACCTTGCCGCCTAGATGACCGCATTTCTTTTCTGATGCCAGCTGGTCTTCAAAGTGAACGCCGGCTGCGCCTGCTTCAATATAGGCTTTCATGATTTCAAAGCAGTTCAGTGGGCCACCGAAACCGGCTTCCGCGTCGGCCACGATTGGAACGAACCAATCCCGGTCCGCGCCACCTTCACTGTGCTCGATCTGATCGGCACGCTGCAGAGTGCGGTTGATCTTGCG
The DNA here is from genome assembly GCA_964578105.1 of uncultured Pararhizobium sp. GTDB lineage: Bacteria > Pseudomonadota > Alphaproteobacteria > Rhizobiales. Next base: position 632 of record CAZOCA010000310.1, on the reverse strand, counting down.
TGCAAGCTCGGGACCGGAATTTGCAGGATAGAGACTTTGATCAGGATACATGGCTCCAGCCACATTGGCGTCTGCCGCCACCTGCCAGCCAGACAGATAAATGGCTTTGAGGCCCGCGCGTGCCATCTGCATGGCCTGATTACCGGACATGGCGCCAAGCGCGTTGACATAATCCTCAGACTTCAGCAGGTCCCACAATTTACGGGCACCCTTGTCGGCCAGAGTGTGCTCGATTTTCACCGATCCGCGCAACCGCGCCACATCGTCAGCGCTATAGGGACGCTCGATATACTGAAACCGATCTTCAGTCGTGTTCGGAACCAAAGTGCTGAATGTGTTCTGTGACATTGTTCTCATTCCTTAAGTCAACATGCCGCCTTTTAGGCGGTCTCGGGGGTTCTATTGCACCGCAAAAAAAGAAACTTTTGCGACACGGCAGAAAGAAAAATACGTCCAATCAGGCATCAAATCTTGAAACTTGCAGAAATTTACAAAATATTTTCAAATTAGACGTTGAAAGGTTTGTATTTTGTTTTCTTGCGTTCAAACTTTCATTTTTGAAATTTAATTACAATATTTATTCGTAATTCCAGCATAAGAATGATGTCAGCCTGTAAATTTTTCTTTGTAAG
>CAZOCA010000309.1:0-5070 GCA_964578105.1 uncultured Pararhizobium sp. | reverse complement strand
ATTTAGGGGTCGTGTTTGTTGCAGGTCATTTCTGCTCAAGTTCATCAATCCCGGCATCGGCTGTCTATTTTGAGGAACGGATCATTCAGATTTCGCCGGCTTCTATCAATCCAAAGCTGACGGATGAGCGTCCCGGCAGCGCTGATGGTGGCACATATCGCGTCAGCGGCCGCGACGATCAGCAGGGTGCTGCCGCCGGTGCCTATCTGAGTGTGAATTTTGCTGACAAGAATGTAGCCTTCGTCCACGACAAGACGGTCTATGGCAAAGGATTAGCTGATGCAACGAAAGCAGCGTTTGAAGCTGCTGGTGGCACATCAACACTCTATGAAGCCTACAATGTAGGCGAACGGGACTATTCTGCACTTGTTACCAAACTGCAGCAGGAAGCAGCCGACGTGCTTTATGTTGGCGGCTACCACACAGAAGCCGGCCTTATCGTTCGACAAATGCGCGAACAGGGGTTGGATACTGTTCTGATATCCGGCGATGCGCTGATGACCGATGATTTCTGGAGCATTTCCGGTGATGCCGGGGAAGGGGCTTTGATGACATTCTTTCCCAATCCGGAAGACAATGTTGAAGCTGTGAATGTGGTCAAAGGCCTAAAAGACGCTGGGAAAACATCAGAAGGCTATGTGCTCTATACATATGCTGCCATTCAGGCTTGGGCTCAGGCCGTCCAATCAGCCGGATCGACTGATTATGATGCAACCCGTAAGGCTTTGAATTCTGGCGAGTTTACAACTGTCCTTGGCCGTCTTGCATTTGATGGCAAAGGCGATGTCTCATTGCCTGGCTATGTTTTGTACGAATGGTCTGATGGAACTTATAAGCAGATCAACTGAAGCTGATTTGACTTTTGCTGCATGGCCCGGTTGCAAATCCGGGCCTTTTTTGTGAATGCTTGCAGTTATGAAATCAGCACTTGATAAAATTCTCGTCGGACATGCAGATGACGACACCATACGCACCGGGGTTACCGTGCTTTTGTGCGAGCGTCCAACGTTAGCTGCTGTGCATGTAATGGGTGCTGCACCTGGTACGCGCGAGACGGATCTGCTGGCGGCGGAAAACACCGTCACTCATGTCGATGCAATCGTGCTGTCGGGCGGGTCGGTGTTTGGTCTGGATGCTGCTGGTGGTGTGACAGATGTGCTGCGCCAACAGGGGCGCGGCTTTCCAGTGGGTGATCAGACGGTTCCAATCGTTCCATCAGCCATTTTGTATGATCTTGGTAATGGCGGGCGTAAAGACTGGCAGAGTCAGTCCCCCTATTCGGCCCTCGGCCGCAAAGCAATTCGCGACGCAACTGATTCATTTTTGTTGGGCGGGGTGGGGGCCGGTCTGGGTGCCACGACGGCCAATCTGCGTGGCGGGTTTGGCTATGCCGAAATGCGCCTTCCAGATGATGTGCTTGTCTGCGCCTATGTCGCTGTCAATGCGGTAGGGCAGGTAACAATGGGCACGGGCCCACATTTTTGGGCGGCTCCCTTTGAGGAAGATCGTGAATTTGGCGGTCTTGGCACACCCGATGTCACGGCAGGCCTGGCAAAGGTCAGGGTCAAGAAGCCACAGAACAGAGCGTTGACGGCTGTTGAAAACACCACAATTGGCGTCATTGCAACAAATGCCGAACTGAACCGGGGTCAGACAAAGCGGCTGGCAATGAGCGCTCACGACGGATATGCCCGCGCTATCTGGCCATGCCATACGCCGATGGATGGTGATGTGGTGTTCGGATTGTCGACAGAAGAACGGCCAGCCCCGGACCTGATCCTTTTAAATGCAGCTGCTGCCAGCACAATGGCCCGGGCAATCGCCATAGCGGTTTACAACACCACCAGCCGGCCCGATGATACGTTGCCCAGTTGGGAAGCAAAGTTCGATCTATGACAAAGCCCGGCGCATTGTCTGTTTTTCTTCCCTGTGCTAACCCGCCAATCATCCAATATTCTGCCCTACAACCCAGGATTTTCTCATGAGCCGTCCCATGCTGATTGCCCCTTCCATATTGGCTGCGGATTTTTCCCGGCTTGGCGAAGAGGTGCGCGCCATTGATGAAGCGGGCTGTGACTGGGTCCATGTGGATGTGATGGATGGTCATTTCGTGCCAAATATTTCGTTCGGCGCAATCGCAGTGGAAGCTGTGCGGCCTGTGACCAAAAAAGTGTTGGATGTGCATCTGATGATCGCGCCCTGCGACCCGTATCTGGAGCAGTTTGCGGCAGCTGGCGCCGATATTATTACGGTGCATGCCGAGGCTGGCCCGCATCTTGACCGATCTTTACAGGCCATAAAAGCGTTGGGCAAAAAGGCTGGCGTATCGCTTAATCCGGGCACACCGGAATCTGTTCTGGAGTATGTTTTGGACCGGCTCGACCTCATTTTGGTCATGACTGTTAATCCGGGCTTTGGGGGGCAGGCATTTATTCCTGCAACAGCTGATAAGGTGCGCCGCATCCGGGCCATGGTGGGGGATCGCGATATTGATATTCAGGTCGATGGCGGTATCACGCCGGAAACCGTGCCGCTTGTCGCAGAAGCGGGCGCCAATGTTTTTGTTGCAGGCTCGGCGGTGTATAAGGGGGTGGGGGTCGAAGGTTACCGCGCCAATATCAGCGCCATTCGCGTTGCTGCACAGGCTGCACGAAAGGATTGAATTCATGATGTCTTCCACGCGACTTTTCAAATGTTTCATTGCCGTTTTTGCCGGTTTGATGATTTCAAAAACGTCTGCCGCTGATCTTGCAGAATTGGGATCCACCGGTTTTTCTGATGATGGTGCTTACTTTGCCTTCGAGCAGTATGGTATTCAGGATGGCTCGGGCTTTCCTTATGCCAGCATCACCATTGTCGATGTGAAAACAGATTCCTGGGTCTCGGGAACACCGATTGATGTTGTGCTGCAAGAGGATTCATCCTCGCCCAATCAAGCGCGCGCGTCCGCCCAGCAACAGGCATCGGCTTTGCTGTCGCAATATGGCGTGAAATCCAGCAATGGTGTGCTGGTTGCCCATAATCCGGTCAGTGAGTTGTCAGCTAACCCCAAAAATGTGGTTTTCCGGCCCGTCAAAACGACAATGGAAATTGGGACACCGATTGAAGTCCAACTGGATACTTTTGAACTGTCTGCTGGTGCCGATTGCACGGTTTTCGGTTCAACCTATGGCTTCCGCCTATTGCTGTCAGTTCCCGGGCAAGTGAAGGTTTTGCATGAAGATACCAGAATTCCAACCAGCCGAGGCTGTCCACTGGATTACCGGATAGATCAGGTCTATGCGCATAGGCATTCGGGTGGCGCTATTGCTCTGGCTATTATGCTGGTCATGAATACGCCTGGCTTTGAGGGCCCGGATGGCAATTATCTGGCATTCACGACCGAAGTTGCCTGGTAAGGCGATGACAATATGATCCCAAGTGAGCGGGGTCATATTGTCAGACGGTTTTACTTGATGTGGTTGGTTGTAAACAGATAGTCGTCTTCTGCCACGTGACAGGAAATGCATCCGGCTTCTTCGTTGCCCTTTGCTACACGACCGGCCAACTCCATGCCCGCCGGGTTTTTATCGAGTGATCCATCCGGCAGATATTTGGCCCAGAACCAGTTCTTGTTGTCTGAATCATAGCCGTCTTCACGCTTAAACATGACTGTAATGGCAGCCAGATGTTTGGCGGCATCGTCTTGCACTTCTTCCACGGACACGCCTTCGGGACCATAATTGCGTTTGATCACAAGGTCGCCGGTGTGGCCGTCAATGGTGGCTTTGGTGTAGAAGGTTTCCAGAACAAATCCATGTGGCTCAACGCCCTCATACGGAAATGCTCGGATAGCACCGTCTCCTGCCATATTTGCATCCAGCATTTCTTGCCAGAGCGCCGTCGCGTAGCTTTTGTCTTCATCGTTGCCAAATGGTGGCATCTGTCCGACAGACAATGTTGCAGTAAATCCGATACCCAATGCAAGTGCGACGCCCGTTGTGGTTAGGCCGATTTTTTTCAGGCTCATTACGTCTCTCCTTAGCTGAGGCGGGAATACGCCATTCACTACGGTACTGTTCATCGAGACACGGCAATCTCACTCATAATCACTTTCGTGTGTCAGGGCACCAACAGCGTTGAAGTCATTGAGCTTTCGACACATGCTGTCGTCGCTACAGCAGGGATGAAAGGGGTTTGCTCATGCGCTGGATTGCTCTCGCGCTCACCGCGTTCATCATTGGGCTGCTCATTTATGCTGTTTATCCGAATTTTCTGTCTCTAAAGGGAAGCAATCCTGATGGTTTCGCGGCGCAGATATGTATTGAAAATCAGAGCGGTCAGACGTTGTTTGTCACGGCAGAAGCCGATGCAGGCGCTGTGATGAGGGGCTTATTGAACGATATGGACCAGTTATGCGCACCGTCACCGGTTGCAAATGATACCGGCAAGGTCAGGGTGTTTGAAAGCGAGGAAGCCGTGGAGGGCTGTTCGCGGCTTGCACGCGCCGGGACCATCGAGCGTCTGCTGCGTTACAGTTCGTTTGATAATTGCGAATGGGATAAAGGCTAAACCGATGCATTCAGTGGAAATGCAAACCCGTCAAATGATTCAATCGTCATAAAAAGCGTTCTGGTAATTGAGGCGGACCGCTTGCTCTGATAGGAAGGCGCGACTCCCTTCAAACAACAGGACTTATTCATGGTACCGCGCTACTCCCGACCTGAAATGGTTTCAATCTGGTCTCCGGAAACAAAATTCCGTATCTGGTTTGAAATTGAGGCGCATGCCTGTGATGCGCTTGCGCGGCTTGGTGTTATTCCTGAAAGCGCCGCGCGGACCATCTGGGAGAAGGGTGGTGCAGTTGAGTTTGATGTTGCACGCATTGACGAGATCGAGCGTGAAACGAAACACGATGTTATCGCGTTCCTGACTCATCTGGCTGAAATTGTTGGCCCGGATGCGCGCTTTGTTCATCAGGGCATGACGTCTTCTGACGTTCTGGACACTTGTTTCAATGTGCAATTGACGCGTTCAGCAGATCTGCTTCTGGCTGATATGGACGCTTTGCTGGCAGCACTGAAGAAACGT
>CAZOCA010000308.1:0-5077 GCA_964578105.1 uncultured Pararhizobium sp. | reverse complement strand
CACCCAGACCATCCCGCTCAAAAACTGTTGGACACTGAATCGAACCCCGAATTGGCCGAACAGTTCGCGGCTTACTATCTGGCACGCGCAAAGCGCGGCGATGCGTTGCCGATTGATCCTGTTGCCCGCTTCCACCTTGGAAACGGCGCACAGCTTCACGCCATCCTGTCTGAAGCCGACACATCAGAAAAGGGCATGCAGCAGAGCTTCGGCGTCATGGTCAATTACATGTACCGACTGGGCCGTGTTGAAGCCAACCATCAGGCCTTTGCAGAAACAGCCACAATTGCCCAAAGCTCGGCTGTCACAAGTCTTGCCCAAAAGGCCGAAAAACTGATTTCTCAAACGGTGCCTGCTTCCGTGCCAGCCCCCGTTGCCGCCCCGATCGCGGAACCGGAAGATGAGGTCAAGCCGACCTCGCAATCTGCCAACGGTTAAGGCACTCCCGGGTGCACATTTGCGCAATTTTTGAGAAGCCAAACAGCTATTCCTGATTGACGACCGCACACCACCAATTGCAAGCCTGTGAAATCTGTCGCATAGAGTGCTGTATTCCACACCAAGGCTCAGGATCTACAAATGAAATCACTGGTGGTCTATTGCCATCCCTGCGCGGACAGCTTTTCAGCGGCCATGAAACAGACGGTAGTCGCTGCGCTCACTGATTCAGGTCATGAAGTGCGGCTGATTGACTTGTACGCCGAAAACTTCAACCCTGTGATGTGTGAACAGGAACGCCGCGAATACCATGACGCTGGAACCAACGAACTTCCGGTCTCGGAACACATCGCTGCCATACGTTGGTGTGACACGCTTGTCTTCGTTTACCCAACCTGGTGGTACGGGCTTCCGGCCATGCTGAAGGGTTGGCTAGACCGGGTCTGGGTGCCTCATGTGACCTTTATCATGCCAACAGATACCACCCCCATTCGTCCTAACATGCTGCACATCAAGCGATTGGCTGCAGTGACCACATGTGGCGCTCCATGGACCGTCTCCAAGCTCATTGGTGAGCCGGGTAAAAAAACAATCCTGAGAGGCATTCGGGCATTATGCACTCCAGGTTGCAAAACTCTGTATCTGGCCCACTACAAGATGGATACAACCAGCCAAACAGCGCTGAAATCCTACCTTTCGAAGATAGATCGCAAGATTCGCAAATTTGCACTTAATTGACTGGTTAGAATACTTATCTGCACTGTGTCACGGGACTGTCATCTGAATAATTTAAGGGAAGAGTTAAGACGGGTAACAATCTCGTTTTTTGGGGCAACACGCATCAACGGTGGACGAACTCATGGCATTTAATCACAAGAAGTCCATAACCCTACGCATCACAAAAGCAGCCCGTGCTCAGCGCAGCTTTTCAGCCAAGAGGCTGAGCAAGCTCGGCCTTCATCCCGGACAGGAAACGGTGTTGAAGGCGCTGAACAAGGAAGATGGCCAGACCATGGGCGACCTGGCAACGGAGCTGGGTGTCCGCCCGCCAACCGTCACCAAGATGATCAATCGCCTGACGGCACAGGGCTATGTCGAACGCCGCCCTTCAAAAACCGATGGCAGGCAATCCCATGTCTATCTTTCGGCCTCTGGCATTGCGCTGTTAAGCGAAGTCGACAAGGCCTGGAAATCACTCGACCGAGCCTCGCTGAAAAACATCGATGATAAGGATCGCAAACGTCTGGCAAAGTTGCTCAAACAGATTGAGCAGAATTTGCGCACCGATCTGAAAGCCGACCCAGATGACGCAGATGACGATCTTGATGATGATCTGGCACCGTTGTGAGCGCCGCAAAAGTTTCGGATATCCTGCTTGACTGAACCGCTGGAAACTATAGCGTCTGGTGCGTATGAATCACTCATACCAGCGTGACCGAATTCACGGGCGCTGTGTCGACCAAATCAAGGGACAATACTGATGATTTTCAAAAAAGCACTACTGTCTGCCGCTGTTCTGCCATGGCTCAGCACACTTTCAAGCGCTCATCCCGATGCGCAAGCCCATGGTGTGCTAGCCGCACAAACGCCGCATATCCATTTTGGCGCCGGGCAAGTTATCGCACTGGGAACTGTTGGCATTTTCGTTGCAATTCTGATTGCCGCTGTCATGCTGACCGGCTCTGTCAGAAACCCGTTGCGCAAGCGCAAATAGACAGATCGCAACTCCCACAAAAGCAGTTCACTTAAACGAACTGATAGTCTGTGGTTCAACAAAGCCGTCCATGATCCCATGGACGGTGACCTGAGAGGCAATATGACAAAAATCGACGTGGATCTTCTGGTAATTTCTGAAATGCGCGACTACGTGCAGGAACAGCTTGATGAAAGATTCCGGGCGCACAAACTGTATGAAGCGCCAGACCCGGATGCCATGATTGCCGCGCTCGGACCGTCCATTCGCGCAGTGGCTGCTGGCTCCCATCGCAATGTCGATACAGATTTGATGGACAAATTGCCCAATCTGGAAATCGTTTCCAACTTTGGAGTCGGCTATGACAATGTGGACGCAAAATCTGCTGGCGAACGCGGCATCATAGTCACCAACACGCCCGATGTTCTGTCAGATGAAGTCGCCGATACTGCCATTGGCCTCATGATCAACACGGTTCGGGAATTGCCACAGGCAGAGCAGTTTTTGCGCGCTGGCAAATGGACCTCGGACAACTACCCGCTGACGCCAAATACTTTGCGTGAAAAGCGCCTTGGCATTGCCGGGCTGGGCCGCATTGGCAAATCCATCGCAGAACGTGCCGAGAGCTTCGGTCTTAGCATTGCCTATTATGGCCGGTCAGATCAGAAGATCGCCTATACGTATTATAACTCACTGCAAGCCCTGGCCGAAAATGTTGACATCATCATCAGCGTACTTCCCGGCGGCGCAGCGACGAACAAGGCTTACAATGAAGACGTGTTCAAAGCGCTTGGTCCAGATGGCACCTTCATCAATATTGGTCGTGGCTCCACAGTGGATGAAGATGCGCTGATAGAAGCGCTCAAAAACGGCACGATCCGCTCAGCCGGTCTCGATGTTTTTGACCATGAGCCCCATGTACCCGAAGCGCTTATGGCGCTTCCGAACGCTGTCTTGCTGCCCCATGTTGGCTCCGGGTCGGTCTATACAAGAAACGCCATGGGCCAATTGCTGGTCGATAATCTCACCAACTGGTTTGAAAATGGCAAGCCCATCACACCAGTTGCCGAGACACCTTTTCCGCCGAAGTGATTTCTTAAAGTCACCCCCCTGGGCACCAAGCTTCAGGGCGAGGGCACCGGGCAGGACGTTGCAAGCAGATTGCGCAACGGCCTGTCATTGCAGGTGAAAAAGCAGCTGTAGCGAATAAGCTGCGGCCCAGATCGGGCTGGCTTCAAGGCCATGGATTCAAATACCGGCCCGGCACCGGTATTCACCAAGCGCATTAGCATATGAGGAAATCCTGTTTCAGGATCATCCAGAAACAGGCTGGCGGCCCGCCAGTTGAATTTGGCTGCATATTCACTGGCGTCGCCATTGGATGGGATGAAAGTGGCCGCGCCAACAAAGATGCCATCTTCATCGGGCTGCAGCCCAAACAAATAGGTTTCGTTCGTCTTGTTCTGCCATGTCAGCGGGCGGTTCACATTACTCGGATCATACCGGGTCAGTGCCTCCGAACGGCACTCCACCCGTAAATCTGCACGATCTTGTGCCACACCCTGCGTTACACCCAAAAGCAACACTGCTGCTGCCAATACCCAACGAACTTGTTTGGAAAGTTCCATAATGCCCTTTTCCTGTTTAGCCTTGGCGATGCGTCAGAGTGTCCAACCGCCATCAATAATATTTGTCGTTCCCGTCGTGAATGCACTTTCATCGGCACCCAGATAAACGGCAAGCGCCGCAACCTCATCAGTGCTGGCCATGCGCCCCATAGGCTGACGCGCGATGAACATGTCCATCGCTTTTTCGTAGGATCCCACTTCCTCGCCAAGCGTCTTGATGCGCGCTTCAAGTGACGGTGACCTGATTGTCCCGGGACAGATCGCATTGCAGCGAATTCCCTTGGTAATGAAGTCCATGGCGACCGCTTTCGTCAATCCGATAACAGCCGCTTTCGTTGCACCATATACATAGCGATTTGGCACGCCTTTAATAGAGGAGGCCCCCGACGACATATTGATAATGGAGCCGCCACCATTTTCCAGCATCGCAGGTAGAAAAGCGGAAATCATGCGATGCATGGATTTCACATTGAGATCAAAGGAAAAGTCCCAATCATCTTCGGAACAATCCAGCACCGTTCCATGATGCACAAACCCAGCGCAGTTGAACAGAATATCCACCGCACCAAGCTCTTTTGCCAGATCATTTACGGCAGTCGTATCGCGCGCATCCAGAACGAGGCAGCGGGCAACGCCCTCATCAGTCAGCCCCTCCAACGCATCGGCATTCACATCGGTGGCAATAACCTCAGCCCCCTCCCGCGCAAAGGCCAATGCTGTTGATCTGCCAATGCCATTGGCGGTAGCTGTAATGATTGCGCGCTTCCCTGCAAGCCGACCCATCTGTTTCTCCTTGAAACTTATATAATCCTAATGATTGTCCCGTGGCACTTGCCGGGCCACAGAACGGTATTTAACGGCTGGTTTCAACACCATGCCTTCATCGAATTGCGCAGTCAGATCACGCTGTATCTCCTGCCAGGGCGTCTGGCTGGCGGGATACTTGAAACCACCTGCGGCCTCCAGATCAGCAAAGCGTTGCTTGACCTCTTCCTCACTGATCAGAATATTGGCTTCACCTTTTTTCAGATCGACCCGCACAGGATCGCCGGTCCGAACAATCGCCAGACCACCACCTGCCGCAGCTTCCGGAGAGGCGTTCAGGATTGACGGTGATCCGGAGGTTCCCGACTGGCGGCCATCGCCGATGCAAGGCAACGCATGAATGCCCTTTTTGATGAGATAGGCAGGCGGCTGCATATTCACCACCTCAGCCCCGCCTGGATAACCGATTGGTCCGGTTCCGCGAATGAACAAAAGGCAATTTTCATGAATCTCATTGGCTGGATCATCGATCCGATCATGATAATCTTCCGGC
>CAZOCA010000307.1:0-5082 GCA_964578105.1 uncultured Pararhizobium sp. | reverse complement strand
CGCCATGTTCCTGCAGTGGATGATTGTGAGACAAAATCAACCCCTTTCACAGCAAATCGGTCACGCAACAAAAGTTTTCCCGCCTCATCGCGCACGTCCATGTGTGAGCTGATCTGGTCAAAGATCTTGTTGCTGGCTGTCGGGTCATGTCTGTCAAAGCTTTCGGTCACCAACACCGCAGCCTTGTCGGACATGTTTATGTGCGTCCTGGTTTGGCTGGCGGCACCGGGAAACAGAACCATGGGGTCGGGCGTGAAAGCGAAGAAACTGTCTTCGCCCGCATCAATCTCCAGAGTTTGAAGCGCCGGTTCCCCATAGCAATTATGCACCATGGTCGCAGCTTGAGTTGTGACATGCGCCGCCGCTTGCTTTCCGATCGTATATTTTGAAGACAGATTGTCGGCGCGATAAAGCCCACCGGAGGAGGATTGTTGATAGACGGTCAGAAGGTGCGGAATGTCCCTGTCCAGATCAAAGGGCCGGGTCATGTGAAACGGGTAAGACACGAACTGCCGGCCAATGCGTGTGCGATGGCCGTTGCGTCTGAATTCCAGGTGAAAGGAACCAAGGCGTCCATTCATGGCGCTGGCTGCGGATGCGGCCTCTGTTGTCTTGGGGTCCAGATGCTGATTCACCGCAACAAAACTTCTCTGGAGATCAGTTCGACAATATCACTGATATTCTGCTGGATTTTGCAATTGGTGATGATCACAGGCCTGCCGCCACGCAGTGATTGTGCATCCTTCAGCATCTGATCCAGATTGACGCCGACATAGGGGGCCAGATCAGATTTGTTCACCACCAGAAGGTCGCTTTTCAGGACCCCCGGGCCCTTCTTGCGGGGAATGTCATCCCCCCCGGCCACATCAATGACAAAGATCCACCAATCCACCAGATCCAGTGAGAAGGTCGATGCCAGATTGTCACCGCCGCTTTCAATCAGGATCAGGTCCAGATCAGGAAACCGCGCCTCAAGATCATCTGCCGCTGCAATGTTCAAGGTCGGGTCTTCACGTATGACCGTATGTGGACATGCCCCGGCCTCAACAGCCGAAACGCGCTCAGGATCGATCAATCCCGAGCGCCGGATGCGCTCGGCATCCTCTGCGGTTACCAGATCATTTGTAACGATGGCGAGCGAGACATCACGTGCTGCAAAAAGCGGGATCAATTGCTCAATGAGAGCGGTTTTACCCGATCCCACAGGGCCGCCGATACCCACCCGTGCAGCACCAACGCTGGAGATGCCTGATTTTTCGTTTGAAGCATGAACATTCATTGGATCATCTCAACATGTAGCGTTGTGCCAGCGGCAATTCGGACGCCGGCTCACAAGTCGCCAACTCATCATCGACAAAGACATCAAAGGTCTGCGGATCAACCCGGATATCCGGACATACATCATTGTGCAGCATGTCTTTCTTTGTCAGCGAACGGGTTCCGTATGACGGCAGCAGCGTCTTCTTCAAATCCAGCTGATCCGCCAGTTCGGCTTCAAGCGCGAGCGGATTGACAAAACAGGCCGAAAGCGCCTGTTTTGCGCGGCCAAAGGCACCCCATTGCGGACGCAGCATCAGTGGCTCACAAGTCATCAGCGACGCCGCGCTGTCGCCCATGGCACCCCAGGCAATGAAACCGCCCTTGATGACCAATTCCGGCTTGATGCCAAAGAAGGCGGGTCGCCATATGACGATATCAGCCATTTTTCCGTCTTCAAGGGACCCCACATGATCCTGAATACCAAAGGTGCGCGCTGCATTTATGGTGTATTTGGCGATGTAGCGCTTGATCCGCTCATTGTCGCCGATTTTGGTTTCTTCGCTTGGCAACCGGCCCCGCTGCTTCTTCATCTTGTCAGCCAATTGCCATGTCCGGCAGATGACTTCACCAATGCGCCCCATGCCCTGGCTGTCTGAGCCCAGCATGGAAATAGCGCCCATATCATGCAGAATGTCTTCCGCTGCGATGGTTTGTGCGCGAATGCGACTTTCAGCAAAAGCAACATCTTCGGGAATGGACGGGCTGAGATGGTGGCAGACCATCGTCATATCCAGATGCTCGTCAAATGTATTGACCGTATAGGGGTTGGTTGGATTGGTGGAGGAGGGAAGGCACCACTCCACACCGGCGACTGAAATGATATCGGGTGCATGGCCGCCGCCCGCACCTTCCGTGTGATACATATGGATTGTACGGCCATCAATGGCCGCCAGCGTATCTTCCAGAAAACCGGATTCATTGAGCGTGTCGGTGTGTATTTGCACCGGGAAATCCAGCTCGTCTGCAACGGTCAGGCACATGTCAATCGAAGCGGGCATTGTACCCCAGTCTTCGTGCAGTTTCAGACCCAGACATCCCGCATGCATTTGCTCGACGAGAGAGGCAGGCTTGTGGGAGTTTCCACGGCCCAGAAAGCCAAAATTGATCGGCCATTCCTCTGCGGCCTGCAGCATTTTCCCGACATTGAACGCACCACCGCAATCAATACCAACTGTGATGGGGCCCAATGAGCCACCCAACATGGTGGTAATGCCCGATGAGATGGCATGATCACAAAGTTGAGCGCTGTCAAAATGGACGTGAACATCAATCGCACCCGCTGTTGCAATCAAACCTTCGCAATCACGAACGGTTGTTGCGGCAGAGACGATCAGGCGTGGATCAACACCGTCCATGGTGGCGGGGTTTCCAGCTTTCCCAACGCCGACAATCTTGCCGTCCTTGATGCCAAGATCGCCCTTCACAATGCCGAGCACCGCATCAATGACAACCACATTGCAAAGCAGAAAATCCAACGCACCTTCTTCGCTGGTTACACCTGCTGCCATGCCGGCGCCGTCGCGCAGCGTTTTGCCGCCGCCATGCAGACATTCATCACCGTAAACGGCATAGTCCTTTTCAACCACGGCCACGAGAGAGGTGTCGCCCAAAACAACGCCGTCCCCTGTTGTTGGCCCATACATGGCCGCATATTCCTGACGAGATATTTTGGTCACTTTGTTCGTCCTTTATTTGATTCCACAGCCATGGGTTCAAAGGCCCTTGAATTGGCGCTCACGGGCGCGCTCTATCGCGTTTTTCTTCACCGTCTCATCTTTGGCGGAACCATCGGTCAGACCATTCAGCCCTGATAATATCTGGTCGCCACCGAAGGCGGTCAGCGTGACGGATTTTTCCTGACCTGGCTCAAAGCGAACAGCTGTTCCGGCAGGAATATCCAGCCGCGTGCCGAAGGCTGCTTCGCGGTCAAAATCGAGGGCCTTGTTCACCTCAAAGAAGTGATAGTGGCTGCCGATCTGTACCGGCCGGTCCCCGGTATTGACCACAACAAGGTCAACTGTCGGCCGTCCTGCGTTAAGTTCGATATCGCCCTCTTCGCAGATGAATCTGCCGGGTTCAGTTGCATCAATCTCGGCACCTTCAGCAGGCCGGATTGGATCGTGCACGGTGACCAGTTTGGTCCCGTCTGCAAAGGTCCCTTCGACCTGCAGTATCGGCATCATTGCAGCCACGCCTGGCATCACATCATTCTGGGTCAGAATTTGTGATCCAAAAGACATCATTTCAGCAACGGAACGCCCTTCGCGCGCACCTTCCAGAATTTCATCTGCGATCAGAGCCACCGTTTCGGGATGGTTCAGTCGAAGACCTTTGGCACGGCGTTTTCGCGCAAGCTCTGCCGCCATGAATATCGTCAGGCGTTCCATTTCAGTTGGTGTCAAAAGCATTTACAGCCTCATCATTTGTTGGTTCGTGACAGTGAATTCACGCACGTTTGAAAATCTCTAATTCGAAAAGAGGCGCTGGCCCCCTGTGTCCTTCCAGGACACGGCAATCTCGGAAAGCGGCACGAAGGATGACAGCGGGGCATCATGGCTGACAGGCCCGGAGGATAAATCCCCGACCAGTTGCAACACATCGCGAATAACCGCCTGAACTTCCAGCGCACCAATCAGCCCGAGCCTGACAGCAGCTGTCGATAGCGACATAACCGCCTGGTAGCCACTCATGGCAATCGCGGCCTCCTGAGAAAGTCCAAGCTGCTGCCAGATCAGGCCCTGCATGACGGCCAGATGGCCGGGCGCGGTTTGCTGCCGCACCTGCTGGCGGTATAGTTTTGCGCGCTCCATACCCATGCGCTCGTGTGCAATCAGCATTGCCGATCCATTGCGCCGAGAGCCGGTCCGCAGCGCTTCTACAAGCGTGCTTGCCTCGACTTCATGATCCAGCTCGATAATCTGTTGCAGCTCGCCTTCCAGGCGATGGGCGCGGATGAGGGCTACGCGGTCGGAGCACGCCCAGCGGTGCTGAATTTGCGAGCGCATCATGGCTTCCAGATCAAACGGGCCCAATTGCTCTTCATGTTCCGAGGCTGCTTCCAGTCCTTGCGAAAATGCAAACCCGCCTGAAGGAAATGCGCTGTCAGTAAACTGAAATGCGCTCAGGAGTTCATGATAATCAGGAGGTGTTTGGTCCACATTCATTCTGTAATCTCGCTCGCAGAAACCCGGCCGCTTGAGATCAGATCAGGTATGCGGTTCAAATATGCTTCCGCCGATCCATTTTGGGCAACCAGCAGATCGGCCCCGTCAAAACGAACGCGCCAGTGTAAATTTCCTGCGCAATAGCCCAGCTCGACAGCATCGCTGGCCGTCCTGGGTGACAGACGCAGCCATTTTTGCTCGGCTGCACGCACAATCACAGCCCGGCTCTTATCCAGATACAACACAGCCCCATCTGTGAGCTTTGTGTCGCGGGGTATGGCAATGGCAACGTCATTCCCCTGATCTGTCGTGACCATCAACCGATGCCGGTCCAGATCATCGGTCGGCAGTGTGATGGTCTCCACTGCGCCATGGTGCTCAAGATCGTGGATCAGATCAAAGATCGCTGGATCAGACGTATCCCCTATTATTTTCTACACACGCAACATTCAGCCGACTCCGGTTTATTTTTCAGAATTGAAGGTCAGAATTTCATAGGCCTTTACGATGTCGCCCGAGATATCAGCCATCGATAGGCGCTTCGCCATGGCTTGCTTTCGGATGCTTTCATGGGCACCCTTTTCGTCCAGGCCCTGAG
>CAZOCA010000306.1:0-5092 GCA_964578105.1 uncultured Pararhizobium sp. | reverse complement strand
ACGGTTTGGATTTGGGAGCACCAGCACTTGGCACTGCCGAGCCACGTGGCGTTGATGGTGTATCATCATCCTCACGCACCGGTGGATTGCCCTTCAGCAACTCGGTGATCTCATCGCCGCTGAGTGTTTCATACTCAAGCAGTCCCTGAGCAAGAGCTTCAAGATCATGCTTCTTATCAGTCAGGATTTGCTCAGCTTCCTGAAATCCTTCATCGACAATCCTGCGCACTTCCGCATCGATGATCTGAGCAGTGTCTTCAGAAACATTCTGCGTCCGGGCAACCGAATGGCCCAGGAACACTTCTTCCTGATTATCACCATAAGCGACCTTGCCAAGCTTGTCCGAGAAACCCCAGCGGGTGACCATGGCGCGTGCAAGACGCGTGGCCTGCTCAATGTCAGAGGAAGCACCAGAGGTAACATTCTCTGCGCCAAAGGTCTGCTCTTCCGCAACCCGTCCACCCATCATGATCGCCATGCGGCTTGTCATCTGGGTAAGGCTCATGGAAATCTGGTCGCGTTCCGGCAATTGCATCACCATACCCAGCGCACGTCCGCGCGGGATGATCGTCGCCTTGTGAACCGGATCTGTTTTAGCAACATTGATCGCCACAATAGCGTGACCAGCTTCATGATAGGCCGTCAGCTTTTTCTCCTCCTCGGTCATGACCAAAGTGCGCCGTTCTGCGCCCATCATCACCTTGTCCTTGGCATCTTCAAACTCTGACATGGTGACAATGCGCTTGGAACGCCGGGCTGCCAGCAAGGCAGCCTCATTGACCAAATTCATCAAATCCGCACCTGAGAAGCCAGGTGTACCACGGGCAACTACCTTCAGATTAACATCAGGCGCCAGAGGCACATTGCGTGCGTGAACTTTGAGGATTTTTTCACGACCCGTAACATCGGGATTAGGTACAACCACTTCGCGGTCAAACCGACCCGGGCGCAGCAACGCGGGATCCAGAACATCAGGACGGTTGGTTGCAGCAATGATGATGACACCTTCATTGGCCTCAAAACCATCCATTTCGACCAACAATTGGTTCAATGTCTGTTCACGCTCGTCATTGCCACCGCCAAGACCGGCACCACGATGCCGCCCGACCGCGTCAATCTCATCAATGAAGATGATACAGGGCGCGCTTTTCTTGGCCTGCTCGAACATATCGCGCACACGGCTTGCACCAACGCCCACGAACATTTCCACAAAGTCAGAACCGGAAATCGTAAAGAACGGGACAGCGGCTTCACCGGCAACAGAACGTGCCAGAAGCGTTTTACCGGTCCCAGGAGGTCCAACCAGCAGAACACCACGCGGAATGCGTCCGCCCAAGCGTTGGAACTTCTGCGGATCACGCAGAAATTCAACAATCTCTTCCAGGTCTTCCTTGGCTTCATCAACACCGGCAACATCGTCAAAAGTCACCCGTCCATGCTCTTCAGTCAGAAGCTTGGCCTTTGACTTGCCAAAGCCCATGGCACCGCCACGGCCTCCACCCTGCATCTGACGCATGAAGAAAATCCATACACCCAGAATAAGGATCATCGGCAGCCAGGAGATCAGCAGTCCGATAAGACTGAAGCCCTCGGAACTTGGTGGCTCGACGGTTACGGCAACACCGCGCTCTGTCAGCTTGTCGACAAAGTCGGTATTATCAGGCGCGCGGGAGACGAAGCGGCCATTGTTATTGTAAACACCAGTGATCTCAGTGCCGGCAATGGTAACGCTACGAACCGTGCCTTGTTCTACTTCACTGATAAACTGCGAATAGGGTATCGAGTCGCCACGACTGGTCTCGCCTGGATTCTGAAACAGGTTAAACAGCGCGATCAGCAAAAGGCCGATAATGATCCAAAGCGCAAAATTGCGGAAATTTCCGTTCATTCTATGTCCTTAAAGGTCGCCTCGGCCCAACGACGGACCCCAAAACGCGCGACTAAAAATGTATATGCTAACAAAATAGGGAGATGGGGAGCATATGCCAAGGCGCATTCCGGCAAGAAATAGGCTTTCTTGCAAAAAGGTGAACGCAAAATCAGGCAAAACGATGCTGCTGCGGCGGATTCAGTGGTTTATCGGGCCAGCAGTCCTTCAAGAGATTTAAAGATCGGCGCGTCAAAACTTGCGACCGGACCGTCAAGGACACGAGGTCGGAAGGTAATTTTGTGCGGTAGCGCCTCTGGCTGGACGATAGGACTGCCTTGAACAGGTCCGTCAATAGCTGGCCTGATCTCGCCTTGACCTGATGCCTCCACTTCCAGTTGAACGATAAAACGCCCATCCCATGGAACCGACTGTCCGGCCTCTACCGAGGTGACCGGCAAATCGCGCTGAGCACGCGAAATCGTCCAGATATTACTATTCATCGGGGACAAGACACAGCGCCCCACTGAAAAGGCCTTCCCGTCTCCATCTTCTGCAGTAAGTCTTCTGACCGCTTCTTTTGCCTGCGGAAAGTCCACCATATAGGCATCGCCACCGACAAATCGAACCAGCTCACGCAGTGTTTCAACGGCAATTATGTGTGGGATTGGCCGCAATACGTCTGCACGCACTTGCACATCTGCACCAACGCGTTTGCAACCAGCATCAATGACAGTGGCAATGTGCTGCGCCATGACAGCTCGCCAACGTCCCATCAGTGACGCATATGCGGCCACTCTTTCCGTCTTGAAGTCACCTAAATCCATATGGTGCAGCTTTTGCCGCGCGCGCGGGCGCTCATACTGCACATTCTCATTGGTCGGATCATCAATCCAACGAATGCCGAAGCGGCGAAGCGCTATGCGCAGATGATCACGGCGAAGAGACAAAAAGGGGCGCAGCACCTGCAGGCCAGGATAATTTGTATCAGGCGCAATGGCAGCGTGCCCCCGCAAGCCGCCACGTCGCACACGCATCAAAAGCGTCTCAGCTACATCATCCAATGTGTGTCCAAGCAATAATTGTCGTACGCCTCGTGCCCTGCACGCTGCCAGTAATAAATCCCGGCGCATCATGCGGGCACGTTCAGCAACAGCCGACGAGGGTTTCGCCCCACTCCAGGCCAATACGGCATGGTCGACATCGTGTTGATTACAAAAGTCAGCCACAAATTCGGCCTCACTGGCCGAGCCACTGCGCAAACCATGATCGACTGTCAGAACATGCAAAGGAGCCGTGAGCGCATCACGCTGACGCAATTGCAGAACACTTGCAAGCAAGGCCATACTGTCCCCGCCCCCGGACACCGCAATGGCGACGGAGGAACGCCAGTCTACCGATTTCAAATGTGGTAAAAACGGCGAAAATTCAGAGAAGAGCCTGTTGGGAAGATTGTCCGTTAAATGCATTTCGCAGATCTGCGTTCATCACGCACACGCTGCTTGACCGGTGGCGAAGCAGCCGGATATTTGCGCACAAGTTCGGCATAGGTTGCACAGGCAGCTTCTGTTTCGCCCAGTTCATGCAGCGACAGGCCAAGCTTCAGCAGACTGTCAGGCGCTTTCGCACTTTGCGGAAACTTGGAATAGGATTCCAGAAACTCATTGGCAGCCTCACGATATGCGCCTCTGACAAAAAGACTTTCTCCGAGCCAGAAACGAGCGTCACTCACCAAGGGATCAGTTGGATGTTCGCTCAAAAACTGCCGCAAGGACCCTTCAGCAGTCTGATAATCACCCCGCAATATATGACCATAGGCCAATTCGTATTCAGCGCGAGGAGATGAGCCGGGAACCGACGCAGCAAGAGGCGCGGAGGACGGTGCTATCGGCTCTACGCCCAAACCGCCGCTGGCACCTATAAGGGCTGACAAATCCAGTGGCCCGCCTTCGCCATTGACAACGGCTCCGCCGGACAATGTTCCAAGATTGGCTGGTGGAGCGCCAAGGCCATTATTGGCAGGCACGGGCTGCGCTGCCGATCCCAGGGGGGCAGACCCCAGCGGTGCTGATGTTTGGCCACCACCATTATTCTGCAAGGCAAAACTCAGCCGCTCAATCTGGCCGGTCAGATCACGAATTTGCGCTTCCAGACGATCAACCCGCATGGTCAGTTCAGCGGCTTCCCTGGACGTCTGCGCATGCGCAGGTAAAGCCAGTAGCAGCGTTGCGAGAATGACAATAAGACAGTTCTTAACCAGCAGCATTTCAAAAGTCCCGGTTTCGGCAAATTATAACCATCAGTTCGCCTTTTAACTGCGACGAAAATAAGACGGTACAAGTCCGAATTGCAGATGCAAAAAAGGCCCGAACCACAGTCCGGACCTTTGTTTCCAAACAGGCGTCAACTAGCCGCTGGCGCCTTTTAGCGTAGTCACAGCGCGGCGGTTTTGAGACCAGCACGAGATGTCGTTACAAACAGCAACCGGACGTTCCTTACCGTAGGAGATTGTGCTCATACGACCGGCATTGATACCGCGTGCAATAAGATAGGCCCGTGCGGCAGAGGCACGACGTGCACCAAGTGCAATATTGTACTCACGGGTGCCGCGCTCATCGGCGTGGCCTTCAATGACAAAGTTGTAATTTGGATATTTGGCCAGCCATTGTGATTGCAAATCGAGAGTTGATTTTGCGCGGGCGGTCAAATCGGTGC
The DNA here is from genome assembly GCA_964578105.1 of uncultured Pararhizobium sp. GTDB lineage: Bacteria > Pseudomonadota > Alphaproteobacteria > Rhizobiales. The sequence goes on along the minus strand of CAZOCA010000306.1, from coordinate 510 downwards.
TGTCCGTTTCGAAGAAGACGCGATCACCCACATTCACGGCAAAGTCCTGAGCCGAGCCGGGTTTTGCGTTAGCGCCACCAGATGCGTTCACATCGTATTTGTTGCCTCCGGCACAGCCTGCCACAGCAAGACCAAGCAGCAGGACCGCAAGGATTTTTAAAGCGCCACCGACAGGGAAAATTCTAGCCAGTGGACGAAGGACTTGTTGTGCAAACATGCCCGGTAACTCCTAAATTCAAATTCTTATGATGGCTCAAGGCGATTCATCCGCCTGAGTCTCTTATTCCGCCCGCACAATGTCTTCAACCAGATTGCGACTGAATTACGGACAAATTGAACATTTCTATTAAAAGCCAATCTATTCTATCCATGGTTAAATCAGCGTTCGCAAGCATGGTAAACCAACGGTTAATTTATTGACACTGCCGTTTGGTTCCGCAACCTCACTGAAATCAGTTCAGCTATGGAGCACAGGCCGGATCGGAGGCAAAATTCGGTGTCACAACCTGA
>CAZOCA010000305.1:2372-5095 GCA_964578105.1 uncultured Pararhizobium sp. | reverse complement strand
CCCGTCAGGCTGTCATGGAGTGAAGCATGTTCGATTTTCTCCTGAGCACGCACGCGCTCGGTGATATCAGAATGCGTTGCGACCCAGCCACCATTTGGCATGGCGGCATGAACGGATGAGATGATGCGACCACTGTTGAGACGCACGCCACCGGGTACGATCTCTCCCTTTGCCAGTCCCGCACGCAATTCGGCCAGCATTTGTTCGTAGCCGCCGTCAAAGCCCTCAAATCCGTTTTGCAGGTCTTGCACTTCAATCAGTTTTCGAAGCGATACGCCCTTGTAGATATCTTGCGGGGATTTTTCGAAAATTTCAATATATCGCTGGTTCCACAAAATCATATTGGCATCCGCATCGAAGACGGTCACACCCTGGTCCATATTTTCCAGCGTAACGTGCAACTCATCCTGACTTTCCTGCGCAATCCGATGTGCTTCATAGCTGGCAAGCAGGGAGTTGACGATCAGCTGAAGATTGAAAAGCCCATGGCGTTCGGATTCAGAAAGGGTGCGTGGATTGGTGTCGAATACTGACAGGACGCCCAACATGCCTGATTTGTCGATGGAGAGCGGCAAGCCGACGTAAAAGCATATGTTTGAATGGTCATCATGGAGCGCATTTTTACGGAAGCGTTCATCGGAAGATACATCCTCAACAATGAAAAGCCGGCTGTCATGGGTGACTTGGCTTGCACAGCTTTTGGCTGTTGCGACATCGTCGGCCACCAATCCAAAGGAGGCCACCATCCGATGCTGATTATCTTCCATCATCGTCAGCATTGCACTTGGGCATCCAAGGCTGTTGACTGCAAGTTCAACGATTGCCTGCATTTGTGGCAAGTCGTCGAAATCCATATGTGCAAATCGTGATCTGATTGACCAGTGATCTTTCTTTGCCATTGAGTCAGGCCTTGGCTTGGAATCTGGGTCAATCATTGTTTCAAGCCCTCAACAGGATTGCGTGAGGCCATGCTCTTTGCAAAAGAGCATTGATGTATGCCACGTGATTCCCGGTCTTGGTTTTGAGACATATTTCCAAGCATGGTCCTCCCCGATGACTTGTATTCCAACTCGTCGCGGTGTGATGACTGGATACAGGTTCCAGTCGAATTGCTACGCCACCGTCAACGCGTCCACCCTTACGTCGTTGGGACGCAATCATAGGTAGCGCGCCTTAAGAACTAGCTAATTTGGCTCTGAGAATACCGGATAGCTGCTAAGGGCTTTTTTAAATTGATTGGACCGTGGGAAGGATTGCAGAGCTTTTATTTGAGCTTTTCTCCGGACGATCAAGTAGCGCCTGATGGTGGTTGCTGTTTCATGCGAGAAGATGACAATTACCGGCTTGTTGCCCATGTGCTTACATTCAAATGTCCAGCCCGGTCATGTGGGCCAGAAGTTCGGCAGCGTTTCTGACGCCGAATTTTTTGAGGAGGCGGCTGCGGACGTCCTCAATGGTGCGGGGAGAGAGGTTGAGTGTGCGGGCGATTTCCTTGCTGGTCTGGCCTTTGCTGAGTTGCAGGACGATCTGGCGTTCTCTTGGTGTCAGTTGGCTCTTCGGGACGGTATCTGAAATTTTGGCAAAGCTCAGTACGGTGCGTTGCAGCGGGTCATCTCGGGTCAGCGTGTGGGCACGAAAGCGGCACCAGAAAGGTGCGCCGTCGCGCCGTTTCATAATGCGTTCGTCTGAATAGATGCCTTTTTCCTGCAAGGGTTTCAGACCGATGTCGCGAATGGCATCAAATTCCTTGCGCGTGGAATAGAGCATTCGGAAAGACTGGTTGATCAATTCGGATCTGTCATAGCCGAACAGCGTCGCAAAAGTGACGTTGCAGCTTTTGATGATGCGACGCTCTGTCAGGACAATCCCGATGGGCGCCTGGTCAAAAGCCAGCATGGCCAGTTCATGGGTCATGTTCATAGGCATGGATAACGCTCCCTCTCGACAGACTATCCGTGTTTATACGGTATTGATACCGTAGGAAAATCTGCTGATAGTGATCCTCTGGATGGAGGGATGTGATGCAAGTTGATATTGCAGAGAAACTGGGTGTCTTGATTGAGGCGCGCCGGGATGATCTCATTGCGTTGACGCAGGATCTGATCCGCATGCCAACACTCAATCCGCCTGGCGATAATTATCTGGAAATTTGTGAATATCTGGCCGTTCGGCTGCGTGCCGGTGGGTTTGAGGTAGAACTGATCCGGGCGGAAGGCACGCCGGGCGACAGTGACAGATATCCACGCTGGAATGTGGTTGCCCGCCGTGAGGGACATCGCGAAGGCGAGTGCGTGCATTTCAACTCCCATATCGATGTGGTGGAAGTCGGTCGTGGTTGGAGCTTTGACCCGTTTGCCTCTACTTTGGACGACGGGAAATTATATGGCGGCGGGGCGTGAGACATGAAGGGCGGCCTGGCCGCCTCGATCATCGCAGCTGAGGCTTTTTTGGAAGTGTGCCCGCAATTTTCCGGCGCCATTGAGATATCCGGCACAGCGGATGAGGAAACCGGTGGTTATGGCGGGGTCGCCCATCTGGCGGAAAAAGGCTTCTTTTCACCAGAGCGCGTGCAGCATGTGATTATTCCAGAGCCCTTGAACAAGGATCGGGTCTGTCTTGGCCATCGCGGGGTTTGGTGGGCGGAAATTGAAACCCATGGCGAAATTGCCCACGGCTCCATGCCATTTTTGGGAGATTGCGCGGTGCGCCACATGGGTGCGGTG
>CAZOCA010000305.1:0-2362 GCA_964578105.1 uncultured Pararhizobium sp. | reverse complement strand
GATGAGATGGAAACCATCCTGTTTCCTGCCCTTGCCGAAAAGCGAACCGACATGCCAGTGGTTCCGGAAAAGGCAAAACAATCGACATTGAACATCAATTCACTGCATGGCGGGCAGTCTGAACCGCCCGCCGATTTTACCGGTTGGCCCTCTGCCTGCGTGCCTGATAGCTGCCGCATGGTGATTGACCGCCGGTTTCTGGTTGAGGAGACGATTGAAGACGTCAAACAGGAAATCAGCGATGTTCTGGAGCGGGTGAAAGCCAGGCGCGACAGGTTCAGATATGACATCACAGACATGCATCAGGTTCTGCCCAGCATGACGGATCGCGATGCACCCATTGTAAAAACAGTTTCAAGGGCGATTGAAGAGGTGCTAGGAGTAGCGCCGCAATATGTGGTGTCACCGGGAACCTACGACCAGAAGCATATTGACCGTATTGGACGGCTGAAAAACTGCATTGCCTATGGTCCCGGTATTTTGGATTTGGCACATAAGCCCGACGAATATGTCGGGGTGGATGATATGATTGACTCTGCGAAAGTGATGGGGCGTACACTTCTGGCGCTTTTAACAGATCGTGATGACTGATCAGGGAAGGTACTTTACATGATTTATGGAAAGACAGGTTTTGCGGTTGCAGCCGCTTTGGCATTTGCCATCACCGGCGGCGTGGCACAGGCCGCCAAAACCGACATTGTGGTTGGGCTGCAATTGGAGCCGCCGCATCTGGACCCAACCGGTGCCGCTGCTGGTGCGATTGATCAGGTGGTTTACTCCAATGTGTTTGAGGGGCTGACCCGCTTTGCATCGGATGGCTCGATTGTTCCGGGTCTGGCTAAATCCTGGGCGATTTCCGATGATGGGCTGACTTACATTTTTCAGCTGAATGAGGGCGTCACCTTTCATGATGGCAGCGCGATGGATGCTGAGGATGTGAAATTCTCGCTTGACCGTGCCCGTGCCGAGGACAGCACCAATGCTCAGAAGCCGTTGTTTGCAGATATCGCCTCGGTTGAGGTGATGGACCCGATGAGCGTCAAGGTGACCTTGTCGAAGCAAAATGGTAGCTTTATCTTCAATATGGCCTGGGGCGATGCGGTGATCGTGGCTCCGGAAAGCATTGCCGACATCAAAACCAAGCCGGTGGGGACCGGCCCTTTTGTTCTGTCGAACTGGGTGCAGGGCGACCGTATTGAGCTGGCTAAAAATCCCGATTATTGGGGCGAAGCCATCAGCCTTGAAAAAGCAACGTTCAAATTCATCTCCGATCCAACAGCTGCTTTTGCAGCCGTGATGGCGGAAGATGTGAATGCCTTCATGGCGTTTCCCGCCCCCGAAAACCTGCCGCAATTTGATGCAGATCCCCGCTTCAAGGTTCTGGTCGGGTCAACAGAAGGCGAGACCATTCTGGCGATCAACAACAAGATGCCGCCGTTCGATAATGTGAAAGTGCGCGAGGCGGTTGCCCATGCAATTGATCGTCAGGCGATTGTTGATGGGGCGATGTTTGGGTATGGCACGCCGATTGGCACCCATTTTGCGCCTCACAATCCGGCCTATCTCGATCTGACTGGAAATTCTGCATATGATCCGGAGAAATCCAAAGCACTTCTGGCCGAAGCTGGTTTTGCAGATGGCATTACCACCACTTTGAAACTGCCACCGCCTTCTTATGCACGGCGCGGCGGTGAAATTATTGCCTCGCAGTTGAAAGCTGTCGGCATCAACGTTGAAATCAGCAATCTGGAATGGGCGCAGTGGCTGGAGCAGGTCTTCCGGGGCAAGGATTTTGGTCTCAGCATCGTCTCTCATACCGAGCCGATGGATATTGGTATTTATGGCCGTGAGGATTATTACTTCCAGTATGGCAAGCCGGAATTCCAAGCGCTGATGGCCGATCTCAATGCATCGACAGACCCGGCAGAGCGAACTACCATTCTGCAGGCTGCACAGACCATGATTTCGAAAGATTATGTCAATGGATATCTGTTTCAGCTGGCCAATACAGGTGTCGCCAATATGAAGATTGAAGGTCTGTGGGCCAATGCGCCGACACAGGCCGTTGATCTGACCGGCGTCTCGTGGACTGACTAGAAGCTGGACTGACTAGAAAATTGTGTGACATCCCGGCTTGGTTGGCCGGGATGTCACACAGAAATTCTCGAGCGGAACCCTATTGAATGCTGCGCTATACGCTGAAACGGTTGTTGTCATTGAGCGTCAGCCTTTTGGTCGCCAGCATCGTTATATTTGTCGCCATTGAAGTGGTTCCCGGCGATCCGGCATCTTACATGCTGGGCATTAATGCGCAGCCCGATACGATTGCAGCGCTTCGCGAAGAGCTTGGCCTGAACGTCTC
>CAZOCA010000304.1:0-5100 GCA_964578105.1 uncultured Pararhizobium sp. | reverse complement strand
GGGCAGGATGTCATCGAGCTGACCGGGGAACTGGCGCAACCCGGACATGGTCTTAAGCTTGGTGATGTGGTGACATTGGGAATGCGTCCAAGAAGTGCAAGCCTGGAGAGTGAGAGCGGGCAGGGGGTTCTATCGGGAACCTGCGAATTGATTGAGCCGATGGGTGCTGAAACGTTGCTGCGCATTGCGCATCCGGCAGGCCAGATCAGGGCCATCGTGACTGACCGACAGGGTTTGAAAGAAGGCGGAACCATTCACGTTCGGTTTGCGCGGGGCAGTTACAGATTGTTTCATGCCGATGGCAACAGGATTGGAGACACGGTGTGAGTGACAGTCCAGCGTTGATGGGCGCGCGCGAAGCCCGCAATTATCGTTTTGCCATTCTCGGGCTGTGCATCCTGTCATTGATCTTCGTGTTCCAGCCATTTTCCCTGACCCTGTTTTCCGTCGGCTGCCTTGGAGTTATCTGTGGTGGTCTGGTGTTCAACATCATGCCTTTTTGCACGGAGGGTACGCCCAGACGAAAACTGCTTACCGGACTGGGCTGGGTCGTCGCTATTTTATTGGTAATGGCTCTTTTGGCTTCGGCCGCTGCTTATGGCTACATCCTGTATCTGACGGCTTCCCGCTGAGGGAAAAAGATCCTGTCTCTCATCAGCACGGGCTAATAGCGACAAAGCGCCACTTGTTCCCTCTTGATCAAAATCAATGACAGTTCAGAGTTTTGTCCAGACAATTGGAACATAGTGCAGATCAAAGATCTGCAGTTCCATTTCTGTCGAGATATCCAGCCAACGTCCAATATGGGCCTGTTGGTTCGTGATCAATGAAAGTTCGCTGCGCATAACATGAAATTGCTGTCTCCAGATCGTTGGAATGTAGCTCTGCTGGCCATTGCGCTTATCGGACTTGTGTCTGGTATAGGCCTGTGGGTAGCGGGGTATTCGGATCTGGCGGATTATGTCTGGGCTGGTGGCGTCATTCCGATTCTGGCGGCCCTTATTGTCGAGATCATCCGAAGCCTGAGGCAGGGCAATTTTGGGCTCGACATTGTGGCAGCGCTCTCAATGTCAGCTGCGCTGTTGTTTGGCGAAACACTGGCTGCGGCCGTTGTCGCCTTGATGTATTCCGGTGGAACTCTTCTTGAAAGCTTTGCAGAGGTGCGGGCCCGGCGGGAGATGAGGGATCTGCTTTCGCGCGTGCCGCGGACCGCAACAATTCATCACAATGGCACATTGCAAGACATTCCGCTGGATGATGTGGTGCCGGGCGATCTGCTGTTGATACGGCAGGGCGACATTGCGCCTGTGGATGGCGCGGTTGAGAGTGGTAGGGCGGTATTGGATCAGTCGGCGCTGACCGGTGAATCGATGCCAGTCCGAGTGGAACAAGGCCAGGCCGTGATGAGCGGATCCACCAATGCGGGCGAACCATTTGATCTGCGCGCTACTCATCTGGCAGCCAACAGCACCTATGCTGGAATTGTCCGGCTGGTGGAGGCGGCGCAAAAGTCAAAAGCACCAATGGTGCGGTTGGCGGATCGGTATTCCCTTCTGTTCCTCGCCGTCACAGTTGCCATGGCAATTCTGGCCTGGTGGTTCAGTGGTGATCCTATCAGAGCGGTTGCCGTGCTTGTGGTTGCTACGCCTTGCCCGCTTATTCTGGCTGTCCCGGTCGCTCTGGTGGCGGGGCTGTCACGGGCAGCGCATTACGGTGTGCTGATCAAGGGTGCAAAGCCCCTTGAGGCTATGGCACGGATTGAGACCATGATCGTTGACAAGACGGGCACGCTGACGGAAGGGCGGCCCAAGATTGTGTCAATCGACGCGCAGACTGATCTGACACCTGACGAGATGCTGTTCTTTGCCGCTGGACTTGATCAAGGGTCAAAGCATCCCATCGCACAGGCCATTGTCGCGGCGGCGCAGCAAAAGGGCATGCATCTTCCGGTCCCAACAGATCTCGTGGAAATCCCCGGTGAAGGCATGACCGGCCGGATCGATGGGCATGAGGTCGTGGTTGGCGGTGTGGATTTTGTCATGCGCCTTGCAGACGGTCCTCAGATGGCCCACCCGGCCCAATCCAACGGCGCGGTTATTGTGGCGTTGGCAGTGGATGGCCAGTTGGTTGGGCATATCGAAATGGCAGATACGCTGCGCAGCGGCACGATTGCTTTTCTGAAAGGTCTGCGCCGGATTGGCATGAAACGTATTCTGCTTGCGACCGGTGACCGTCTCTCTGTCGCCGAGGCTGTGACTGACGGTCTTGATCTTGATGGTGTGCGCGCCGACCTGACGCCCGACCAAAAAGTGCTGCTGGTTCTGAGCGAGCGAAAGAACGGACCCGTGATGATGGTCGGCGACGGTGTGAATGATGCCCCGGCATTGGCAGCTGCTGATGTTGGCGTGGCCATGGGCGCACGTGGTACGGCGGCCTCGGCGGAAGCTGCAGAAGTCGTCCTGCTGGTTGATCAACTGGATCGGTTGCTGCCCGGATTGGAAATTGCGCGCAGGTCACGGCGCATAGCGCTGGAAAGTGTCGGCATCGGGATCGGATTGTCATTTGTCGGAATGATTGCTGCCGCACTGGGCTATCTCGCACCGGTGCAGGGCGCTGTTCTGCAGGAAGTGATTGATGTGGCGGTGATCCTGAATGCGTTGAGAGTTCTGAATACGGTGCCGCTCGAAACCTAAAATCACTGCGAGAGACTTTAACAGGTCGTCAGACCAAAGCTGTTGCGAAAGATGACACCATGGAACATTCCAGAATTCTAATCACGCTCGGTATGCTGCTGCTGGCAGGTTTGGCATTGGATGCTTTGGGCAGGCGGACACGGCTTCCAAGGGTTACTTTGCTTGTGACGTTTGGAATACTGGCTGGTCCATCGGTTCTGAACCTCATTCCTGTGGCCGCCAATGACTGGTATCCTCTGGTTGCCAAATTTGCGCTGGTAATGGTTGCCTTTCTGCTGGGCGGCCATCTGACGCGATCTGTTATCACAAGAGACGGACGACATATTCTGGGCGTATCTCTTGGGGCTGTTTTCCTGACATCAACGATTGTCGGACTGGGGCTTTGGGCGCTGGGAATTGATCCGATTCTATGTCTTGTCTTTGCCGGCATTTCTTGTGCTACCGCACCGGCCGCAACTGAAGATGTTGTGCGTAACTCAGGACTTCAGGGGGCATTTCCACGAATTTTGCGGGGTGCTGTCGCCATAGATGATGCATGGGCCTTGATTGTGTTCAGTCTTATGCTGGCTGCCGGTCATGCGCTTCAGGGCGGTGATGCCACTCAGGTGGTAAGTCATGTTGCAACTGAAATTGGCGGGGCGGTCATTCTGGGATTCTTGATCGGCTTGCCCGCAGCCTATTTGACCGGGCGTTTGAAACCGGGCGAACCTTCCATGATTGAAGCGCTGGGTGTTGTGTTTTTATGTGGCGGGCTCGCGCTTGAGTTTGGTGCATCTTTCCTGCTGTCAACAATGATATGTGGCGCTGTGATTGCCAATACAGCGCGTCATCACACGCGCCCGTTTCATGAAATTGAGAGTATTGAGTGGCCGTTCATGGTGCTGTTTTTTATTCTCGCCGGTGCATCACTTGAATTCGCAGCTGTTATGGAGATCGGCCTGATTGGCCTTGCATATGTGGTTTTGCGCGCCATCGGGCGTGTTGCCGGCGGCTGGGCAGGTGGTCGTGTTAGCGGGATGGACCGACTTGAGAGCCGATGGATCGGTGTGGCATTGATGCCGCAAGCTGGCGTGGCCATGGGCATGGCACTGGTTGCCGCCAGTACATTTCCTGATCGCGCCGGATCGATTTTGGCGATCGCAATCGGGACTACCGTGATTTTCGAACTGATTGGACCCTTGTGCACACAGATTGCCTTGTCAAAAATCAAGGCGTCGCAAACGTCTGAAGCTGATTGAAATTGATCGAACAAAGCCGCAGCTTTTAGACAAAAGCAGTTACACCGATTTCAATCTTGAACGGATGTATTTCGCAGCCGACCTGAAATGGCTTGGACCTGCAGCCTCTGCCCAGCGACCTGGCTTCCAATTGTTGTTTGCGCCCTTCATGGGGCTGCCGTAGAGCTCTTCATTCGTAGTGCTCTCAATGAAGCGGATCAGCCTTACGTAGCACTCCTGCAGGACCTCCACAGCTTCGTCCCAGCCCAAATCCGACTGTTTCGCCCTGAGATTTGCATTGTATCGTTTCAGCTCATTCCATTTGTAGCCTTCAGCGGGGAAAAACACGGGTTTTCCAGCCAAGCCATCAAAATACCAGCCGAGGAACAGGTCTATCCAGTGCGCTCGATGCGCGACTACATCTTTGATGGACGTATCTTCATCGTCCTTCATCAAAGCTGATGGAGAGTTGACCGTACTGATCAGTTTTTTGAGTTTTTCGAATTCCTTTTTGGACACATCGAGCAGTTCTTCTTTGTTTTGTGCTGCCATATCAAACCTGTTTGCTGACGCGTTTTTTGTGTTCCTTCGGGATAATATCGGCGGTTGAGACTGCAGACACAGCCATGGTTGCAATATGGCAGAGTAAAGACCGGCAGATCTCCACCGAACCTTTGCTACTCCATGTCACCGGGAGCAGAGTATTGCACCAGCGCAACGATCATAAAAAGCTGCGCAGACGCAATATTTGGGCTCTGGCCTAAGAATTTTTATCTGTTGTGTCCGCATCGGTGGTGTCGTCGTCCCCATCACGCTCCACAACAATCCTGACTTTTGTGGCCATGGCTGCAATCGCGCCCAGAATGGCAAGCCATGGCGCGGCAAGCGCAACAACACCGCCAACCACAAGGCCGATATTCAAAGGGGTTTCCAGAAACACATCGCCATCATCAGCAATGATTTTGAGATTTCGGACGCTGCCTTCTTTTGCCAGCTCCTTGATTTTTGCCACGAGTTGGTCACCCGCAACTTCGATTTCCTCAAAGACTGTGCGGCCGCCAGATTTTTTTTCATCCACCATTTGTTGGCTCCTACTGCAGTTCAAACCCAAATTCAGTCCAGATTCTGGGAAAACAAGGGTTTCAAATCTTTGGGCATCGAGCCCTTCACGTCGCGCATTTCACCACTGG
>CAZOCA010000303.1:0-5102 GCA_964578105.1 uncultured Pararhizobium sp. | reverse complement strand
GCCAAGCCCCAAAAACACCAGACGCAGGATCTGGCGCAGGAGATCGGAGATAAAGGCGTTTGGTGCAATTTTTTCAAACGGCCATCGACGTGCAGCAAGCCACCAGCCGAAAATGCTGACGATTGCGAAAACAAGAAGGGCCACCGTCAGCAAGGGAATGTAGTTGAGCGCCTGTAGCAGGCGGGTGGACAGCCGTTCCATAACAGGAACAATACGCTCAGAAACAGAGGTCTCTTCCTGCAACTGATTTGAAACAGTCACGACCCCTTCAACGCGGGCCGCCAGAGCTTCGGCCTGATCAATGGCAATCTGATCCGGCAACGCACCTTGCAGCAGTACAACGCCGGAGCGGACGGATACCCTGATTGTTTTCAAGGCATCGATCTCTGCAAAAATCCCGGAAATTCGGCTTGCAATAGCGCTGTCGGAGGGAATGTCCCGTCCGGCAGCAATAGTCTCGCCACTCATCACATCCATCGTCACCGGCGCTTTATCGTCACCCGTTAGCTCTTCGACAGATGATTGCGCCAAAGCGCCAGTGGCAATGCTTGTGATAATCAGTAGAAGAGCCAGAATAAACCGCATGGCTGACCTTGTGTGAAAAGTGGACTGAGTTTGGACTTTAGCCAGATACCACAAAGCGCTGTGCAAGGCGATCTTAGGCGGTGCCGCCTGGAATTCTAATTCAAAACCACTCTACTGAAAGGTGCACTTAGTGATTGTATGCCGCATTCACTCAAGCTATCGTTACCTCAGAGTTCAGCGTGTTCCAAAGCTAACATGTTGTTTTGAATAAATTTTTAGAGAAAAGGAGACCTTCAAAATGTATCACGGCTTCTTGAAATCGATAGCAGCGTTTGCGGTATCGGCAGTTCTGATTTCCCCAGTGTCGGCAGCAACATTGAATATCCACAATGGCGGCGATCCAACGTCACTCGATCCGCATAAGGTTTCCGGCGACTGGGAAAACCGGATTGTCGGCGATATATTTGAAGGCCTCTTGACCGAAGACCGCGGTGCGCAACCAATTCCCGGGCAGGCGGAAAGCTGGACCATTTCAGAAGACGGTCTGACCTACACGTTCAGTCTGCGTGAGGGCATCGTATGGACTGATGGAACACCTGTTACAGCTGGTGATTTTGAGTTTGCACTCCAGCGGCTTATGGACCCGGCAACAGCGGCAGATTACGCTTATCTGCAATACCCGATCATGAATGCTGAAGAGATCAATGGCGGAACAATCGCTGATCTGGGCGCGTTGGGTGTCAAAGCCCTGGACGACACAACCCTGGAAATCACGCTGAAACAGCCGACGCCCTATTTTCTGGGCGCGCTGACCCACTACACCGCCTATCCGGTGCCAAGGCATGTTGTCGAGGAGAAGGGTGCCGACTGGGTCAAACTCGAGAACATCGTGACCAATGGCCCTTATCGGCCAACCGAATGGGTTCCGGGCTCTCACGTGACAACGGTCAAGAATGACACCCATTACGATGCAGCCAATCTGAAAATCGAAAGCGCAAAATTTTTCGTTCTGGAAGATGAATCCGCAGCCCTGAAGCGCTATCGCGCCGGTGATTTCGATATCATGACCGAGTTTCCAACCGATCAGTATGAATGGATGCAGACCAACATGCCGGGCGAGCCACAGGTCGCGGCTTTTGCCGGGCTGTATTACTACGTGGTCAACCATAACAAGCCACCTTTCGACAATGCAGATGTGCGGCAGGCACTGGCGATGTCGATCAATCGGGAAGTGATTGGCCCTCAGATTCTGGGCACGGGCGAATTGCCAGCCTATTCCTGGGTGCCGCCTGGGATGGCAAATTACGGCGAGCCTGCCTATTTCAGCTGGAAAGATTTGCCCTACGGCGAGAAAGTTGCCGAAGCCAAGGCTTTACTGGAAAAAGCCGGGTTTGATGCCAACAATCCACTGGCGCTTCAATTGCGCTACAACACCAACGAAAACCATAAGCGGATTGCAGTTGCAGTTGCCGCCATGTGGAAGCAACTGGGCATTGAAGTGAGCCTCTACAACACAGAGGTGAAGGTGCATTATGATGAATTGCAGCGCAATATTCTCGATATTGGGCGCGCTGGCTGGCTGGCCGATTACAATGATGCACATAATTTCCTCAACCTGCTGGAATCGGGCATCCCGAACAATTACGGCCGCTTCAGCAATGCTGAGTTCGATGCATTGATGACACAGTCCAACGGCATCGTTGATCTGGAAAAACGGGCCGATCTGATGAAGCAGGCGGAGCAAATTGCCCTGGATCAGACTGCAGCCATTCCGATCTACTACTATTTGTCACGCAATGTTGTGTCGCCGAAGGTCAAAGGCTTTGAAAACAATGTCTTCGACATCCATCGCACAAGATGGCTGGAACTTGCCGAATAAGAAATTTGGATTTGTCTCTGCCAGACTTTGCAACAGCGCATAGTTTGACCTGTTTGATGTCCGGCAGGGACCATACCAACCATGTTGCTTTACGCACTCAAGCGGTTCCTCACCACAATCCCGGTTCTCTGGATTGCAATTACGGTCTGTTTCTTCATTCTGCGGCTGGCTCCGGGCGGACCGTTTGATGGCGAGCGTCCCTTGCCGCCTGCCGTGAAACAAAATCTGGAAGCGCATTACAATCTCGACAAACCACTGATCCAGCAATATGCGATCTATGTTGGCAATGTGCTGCAGGGCGATTTGGGGCCCTCTTTCGTAAACGAAGATTTCAGCGTTGCTGAGCAGTTGAAGCTGGGCTTGCCTTATACGATCATCATTGGCGGTACTGCGTTTATTGTAGCGGTTTTCTTTGGCATTCTTGCTGGCATCTATGGTGCACTCTGGCGAAATTCCTTGCCTGATTATGCTCTTGCCAGCATCATATTGCTCGGCCTCATCCTGCCCAGTTTCCTGCTCGCGCCAATTTTTCAACTGACATTCGGCGTGGAGCTTGGCTGGCTTCCGGTGGGCGGTTGGGGCGATGGCGAATTGCGCTATATTGTTCTGCCGGTTGCCGTTCTGGCCTTGCCGCATATTGCCCGCATTTCCCGCCTGATGCGCGGCGCCATGATTGAAGTCCTGCATTCCAATTTCATCCGCACGGCACGCTCCAAGGGGCTGAACACTGGGCCCATCGTTCTGCGCCACGCTCTGAAACCGGCATTGATGCCGGTTGTGTCTTATCTGGGACCCGCCGCTGGTTATCTGCTGACCGGCTCCATCGTGGTGGAAACCATTTTCGGATTGCCGGGGATCGGGCGCTATTTCATCAATGCGGCGCTTAACCGGGATTACGGCATGGTGCTTGGAACAGTGATTTTCTACATGGTGCTGATTGTCATGCTGAACCTCATTGTTGACATTCTCTATGCCTGGCTTGATCCGAAAGTGACAAGCCAATGATCGGGCGCTCCTATCGCGAAGAGGCCGCCGATGTTGCCCTGACGGCACCAAAGGGACGCAGCCTGACGCAGGATGCGATGAGGCGCTTTCGCCGCAACAAAGCGGCCATGACGGGTGTGGTTTTATTGGTTCTGCTGATTCTGGCAGCTTTTATCGGACCTTCACTGCTGCCCTACAATTATGAAGACCCCGACTGGAACGCCTTTCGCGTACCGCCATCATTTGAAAGCGGGCACTATTTCGGAACCGATCAGAACGGACGCGATCTTTTGGCGCGCACGTTGTTCGGCACGCGCATTTCCCTGGCCGTTGCTCTGGTTGCAACTCTGGTATCTGTAGTGATCGGTGTCACTTATGGCGCGTTTGCCGGATATCTCGGCGGGCGGATTGATCAGGCGATGATGCGCTTTGTCGATATCATTTATGCGCTGCCTTACATCTTGTTTGTCATTCTGCTGATGGTGATTTTCGGACGCAATGTGTTTTTGCTGTTTGCCGCCATCGGCGCGCTGGAATGGTTGACGATGGCACGTATTGTCCGAGGGCAGACCCTGTCGATCCGTCGGCGGGAATATATTGAAGCTGCGCGCGCCTCGGGACAAAGCACACCCGCCATCATCTTTAGACACATCGTACCCAATCTGGTGGGGCCGGTGGTTATTTATGCCGCTCTGACTGTGCCGGAAATTGTCGCGACCGAAAGCTTCCTGTCCTATCTTGGCTTTGGCGTTCAGGAGCCATTGACCTCGCTTGGCACCCTGATTGCTGCAGGGGCAAATGTGTTTGAAGTCATGCCCTGGCTGCTCTGGTTCCCGGCAGGCTTTCTGGTGACGTTGCTGCTCAGCCTGCTGTTCATCGGCGATGGTCTGCGCGATGCATTTGATCCAAAGGATCATTAGATGGTGACCATTAATCCATTGCTCAGCATTCGTGATCTCCATGTGGATTTCAAGACGCATGATGGTCTTGTGAAAGCTGTGCAGGGCGTCAATTGTGACATTCTGCCGGGCGAATGTTTGGGCATTGTCGGTGAATCGGGATCCGGCAAAAGCCAGACTTTCCTGGCCGCAATGGGCTTGCTGCACAGAAATGGCACAGCGCGCGGTACGGTGGATTTTCAGGGCGCAGATCTGCTCGCCATGGACAGCAAAGCTTTAAACCAAATCCGTGGACGCGCCATATCCATGATTTTTCAGGACCCGCTGACGTCGCTGACGCCGCATCTGAAAATCGGCGTGCAGATGCGTGAAGTTCTGAAAACCCATCAGCAGATGAGTGGCGCAGAAGCCGATGCCAAATGCCTTGAGTGGTTGCAACGGGTGCACATTCCACTTGCCAGCCAGCGTCTGCGGCAATACCCGCATGAACTGTCCGGTGGTATGCGTCAGCGGGTGATGATCGCAATGGCCATGTTATGTGACCCAAAATTGCTGATCGCAGATGAACCAACCACCGCTCTGGATGTCACCATTCAGGCCGAGATACTGGATCTGATGGATGAGTTGCGCCGGGATCATGGCACAGCCATTGCCCTCATCACCCATGATATGGGCGTCGTGGCACGCATGTGCGACCGCATTCAGGTGATGCGCCATGGGGTGTATGTCGAACAGGGGTCGGCAGATGACATTTTCTACCGCCCGCAACACGACTACACAAAAATGCTGTTGGAAGCCATGCCGCGCCTGGATGG
>CAZOCA010000302.1:0-5103 GCA_964578105.1 uncultured Pararhizobium sp. | reverse complement strand
GCCAATGCCGCCTCCTTTGACGAGGTCAGCGACATTGTTTCAACCCGCTGCTCCATGTGCCATTCAAATGAGCCGGTATGGGACGGCATCCTGTGGCCCCCAAAGGGCGTGCGTCTTGAAACGCCGCAACAGGTGGCACAACACGCCAGATCGATTTTTCTGCAAGCTGGGGTGACCCATGCCATGCCGCCGGCCAATGTCAGCTGGATGGAAGATGATGAGCGCCGTGTCATCATCAATTGGTTCCGTGCAGCGCAAAGCGGTTCCTGATTAAGCGTTGCCGCAGACATTGTTGTGTTCCGCTACCCAAACGCCCATATCCCTTCAAAAAGGAAGGTTCATTATGCAGCGCGACCAGGTGACTTTAGCAACCCAAACCATCCACCGTGAGGACGAGCCACGCCATTTCATGCGACTGAAGCCGGTCCCGCGGCGCATTCGCATTCTCAAAGACAGTCAGGTTTTGGCAGACACAGAAGCGGCACTTCGACTGACTGAAGTGGGCAAGGATATTTATGATCCTGTATTCTACATTCCCGAAGCTGACATTCAGGTGGATCTGGTTCCCATCATCGGAAAAAGCACCCATTGCCCGCTGAAAGGCGATGCCAGCTATTTCGCGTATACAGGCGACGAGCCAATTGCCTGGACCTATGACAGGCCCCTTGCTGCAACTGAAGCACTAAAGGGGCTGATTGCATTTTATCCTGATCAGGTCGTGGTAGAGGAAATAGGCCAGATGGCTTAGGTTAAATGCCAAGGGAGGCTTGAACACTATGCGTTCATTTGATGCCATATTTGAAATCGCAGCAGATCGAAAGGGCGGCCCGGACGCGCTGAATACAGAGTTGCAACCTCCCTTAGATCGAAAAGACATAGCGCAGATCAGTGATGATCGTTGGCTCTCTGGCATGTCGAAATCTGTCTTTCAGGCAGGCTTCAACTGGAAAGTTGTTGAATCAATGTGGCCCGGTTTTGAAGCTGCGTTTCATGGCTTTGATCTGGGACGCTGTGCTATGCTGACAGATGAGGACCTTGCGGATCTGGTCTCTGACAAACGGATTGTCCGCCACGGAACCAAAATCCGCTCAGTTCAGGCGAACGCTGTTTTTCTGATTGATCTGGCCAACGAACATGGCAGCGCCGCTACAGCGTTTGCGGATTGGCCATCAGATGATTTCGTCGGCCTGTTGGCACTTTTGAAAAAACGCGGATCCCGATTGGGCGGTATGACCGCGCAATATTGTTTGCGTTTTATGGGGTGCGATAGCTTCATTCTGTCTCGCGATGTGACGGCACGCCTCATTGCAGAAGGCGTTGTCGACAAGACCCCAGGCTCACAAAAGTCCATGCGGGCCGTTCAGGACGCTTTCAATATCTGGACCGAGCAATCCGGCAGGTCGCTAAAGGAAGTCAGCCGGGTTCTGGCAATGAGCATCGGTTGATGCTCTAGGCCGGATCAGGATGTAGTCCACACGTGCAATCCAGATCACGCAACAAGCCATCATTCAGACCGTAAACCCAGCCATGGATTTCAATGTCTTTTCCATCACGCCAGGCCGATTGCATGGTTGGCGTGCGCGACAATGTTTCAACCTGTGTCTCAATTGATAGTTCACAAAGCCTGTTGAAACGCTCTTCGTCATTGGTGATGGCCGAGAGTTCCTCATGCGACTTTGTCGCGACATCGCGGACAGGCTGGAGCCAATGATCGATCAAACCGTGCCTCTGCCCATCAATGGCAGCCCTGACGCCACCACAGCCATAGTGCCCGCAAATGATGATGCGCTTCACCTCCAGACTCTCAACCGCGTACTCCAGGACTGACAAGAGATTCATATCGCCGCGATGGACCAGATTGGCAACGTTTCGATGAACGAACACTTCGCCGGGCTCCAGACCGGTGATCACATTGGCAGGAACGCGACTGTCAGAGCATCCGATCCACAGAAAGTCCGGGCGTTGAAGCGATGACAGGCGACTGAAATACTCTGGATCCTCTTTGGACCGCTCGGTGGCCCAGCGGAGATTATGGTCAAGCAGATCGTCAAGCATTGGGCATTCCCTACAGTGGATCAAATTTATATACCTGACACCACAAGAGAAGCATAGGCATGAAGACTATCGGTCCGTGGGAGAATAGTCAGCCCCGTTCAATTATTGTGCAGTGTCACCAAAAGCGGGAAGTGTCCCGCAATGCCGTCCATGATGAATTCAAAAGCAATTGCGCAGATCACAAGTCCCATGATTTTGTTGAATATCAGTGCGACGCTCGGAGTGAACAGTTTTTCTGCGCTGGCCGCAATTCTCAGAATGACAAACACGTATATCGCGACAGTCAGAAGAACCAGCGCAACCAGCATGCGGTGAGATAATCCTTCGTGATCTGCAGCGAACAGGACGACCGCACTCATGGCACCTGGACCTGCCAGGATTGGAATTGTCAACGGTACAATACCCAGCGCCATCACAGATGCGCCTCTTCGGTCTTCAATGTCCTGTTCCTGTGTGGGGGCTGCGCGCATCATGTCCAGCGCGATCAGAAGCAACAGAAATCCGCCAGCAAGGCGAAAGGCCGGGAGCGTGATGCCGAATATGGCCAATAGACCATCGCCGAGGAAGGCAAAGAGCGTCATGGCAACAAAGAAACCAACTGCACCCACAAGCGCGGCTTTTTTCTTTTCGGATGTTGATCGACCCGCCATGATACCGAGGAAGAGCGGGACGATGATTGGAGGGGGAACGAGCGCAAATACGCCGAGAAAAATCTTGGTATATTCCGACCAGTTTCTAAGTTCCTGAAAATCCATTTTTCTCACCACTCTTGACGACCGCGCGATGAAAAGGATCACCGCTTGGCAAGAGTTGGTCAACAGTCTTTCTACCGAGCAGTGAAATGGCCACTAAGAACCACGCTCCCCCAGGTGGCAGCAATCTATTGCATCGACGATGATACGTTTTGGGAAGCCCGCCACCCAGGCACAATCAAATCGCCAGATATTCCTGACGCAACTCTTCATTATCCAGAACGTCCTGGGCTGTGCCATCAAACACGATGTGACCCATATCCAGAATAATTGCGCGGTCTGCCAGATGCAGAGCGGCAATGGCATTCTGCTCCACAATAATGGTGGTCATGCCCAAGGATTTTATCTCCTCAAGCGTGCGCTCGATTTCTTGAACAATCACGGGAGCCAAGCCTTCATAAGGCTCATCCAGAAGCAATAATTTGATATCGCGCGCAAGAATACGGGCCAACGCTAGCATCTGTTGCTCGCCGCCAGAAAGCGTTGTTCCTTCTTGATTGCGACGCTCGGCCAGACGCGGGAACAACTCGTAGATACGTTCCAGCGACCAGCCATGAGGAGGTGCAATCTGGGACAGCTTCAGGTTTTCCTCAACGGTAAGACCTTGAATGATACGTCGGTCTTCCGGAACCAGGCCAATACCATTTTGAGCTGCCTGATATGATTTCATTTCGTGCAGAGGCTGGCGATCAAGCCAGATCTCTCCATGTTTCAGGGCCGGGTCATCTGTGCGTGCAATCGCGCGCAAAGTAGATGTTTTACCAGCACCATTGCGCCCCAAAAGCGCGACAATTTCGCCCTCGCGCACATTGAAGCTGACCCCTTGCACGATGTAGCTCTCGCCATAATAGGCGTGAATGTCCCAAACGGAGAAATATGCCGGTTGCCCACCGACTGCCTTGCTGGGGGCAACGCCAGGTGCAGGGCTGGAGCCTTGGGGTAACGTATCGTTCATAATTGTGCTCCTCCCAGATAGGCTTCCTGAACCTTTGGGTTGCCTTTGATATCTTGCGGCAGACCCTCGGCAATGACCGAGCCTTGTGCCAGCACGGAAATTTTCTCAGCAAGCGAGAAAACCACGTGCATGTCATGCTCAATGACGACCATGGTGATGTCGCGTTGTTCCTTGATTTCTTTCAGCAGATCGATGGTGTTGTTGGTATCGGCGCGAGCCATGCCAGCGGTTGGTTCGTCAAGAAGCAGCAGTTTTGGTTCCTGCACCAGACACATTGCCATTTCCAGCCGGCGTTTGTCGCCGCGTGACAGAGCGCCTGCGTGCATGTCCTTCTTCAGGTGCATGTTCAAGTCGCGCAAAATGCTTTCCGCTTTGTCCATAAGTTCATGTTCATGGAACACGGATTCGTAAGCATGCATGCGGAAAGGCCCATCGCGTTTGGCAAAACACGGAATCACCACATTTTCAAGAACCGTCAATTCAGCAAAGATCTCTGGTGTCTGAAAGACCCGCGAAATACCCATCTGATTAATCTGGTGTGGGGCAAGACCAAGCACTGGCTTACCATCAAACATCACTGAGCCAGTATCTGGATCAAGCTTTCCGATCAGGCAATTAAGCAAGGTGGATTTACCGGCTCCATTTGGCCCGATTATAGCGTGGATGGTGTTTTCCATGATATCAAGATTGACATCACCAAGTGCCTGTAATCCACCAAAGCGTTTGTTGACACCGCTGACTTCCAAAATACCCATAGCGCTTGTCCTTACTCTGCTGGTTTAGCTTCGGCGGATGCCGGTGGCATATCGCTGGGTTTATCCTTGCGGCGGATCAACCCTGCAATGCGTTGGGCTCCTTCCACCAGACCACCTGGCAGGAAGATGACGACCAGCATGAACACGATGCCCAGGGTCAAATGCCAGCCCTTGCCGATGAACGGATAGGTGAGGTTCACAATCAAATCTTCCAATCCATCAGGTAGGAAAGAGAACCAGGAATGTAGAATTTCCGTGTTGATCTTGGAAATGATGTTTTCCATGTATTTGATCGCACCAGCACCAAGTACGGGTCCAATCAGTGTTCCAACACCACCCAAAATAGTCATCAAGACCACTTCACCTGAAGCTGTCCAGAACATGCGTTCAGGACCAACCTGGCTATCCATGGCCACCATCAGACCGCCTGCCAGACCTGCATACATGCCTGAAATGACAAAGGCTGCCAATGTGTAGGGCTTGGGGTTGAGCCCCGTGTATTTCATGCGGTTCTGGTTCGATTTGACGGCGCGCAGCATCATGCCGAATGGGGAGCGGAAGATACGGATGGCAAGGTAGAAACTCA
>CAZOCA010000301.1:0-5111 GCA_964578105.1 uncultured Pararhizobium sp. | reverse complement strand
AAACAGTGCAGATGCCAGCTTCCCGATCTTTGTCGTCTTTATCCATGGCAAAGACAGACAAGCCGTTCTTCTGGTCCAATTGAGGTTCAGGAAAGGCAACCAGCGGATCAGGCTGCCCCCAGACATGTTGCGCATGTGGCAAATCGATCTGGCATCCCTTTGCAACCAGCGGATGGCCAATATTGAAGTGATACAGCATCATGTGGCTCATCCCGGTGGGGCCGCGATTGACCACCCGGTCATGCATGGAAATCTCCGTGCCGCCCAGCGGCACTTCGATGCGCCGCCGCATCTTCAATGTGCCGTGAAACTGCATTGTCTGAACAATCTCACCCTCACACCAAAGGTAAGGATGTTCTGCATCCTCTTCAAAGCCATATGAGATCAACCGGGCCGGCTGGTGTGCGCCATGCCCGTGCAGCGGATAATCCATTTCCTTGTTTGGATAGACGCCCTGATCTGCCAGTAGGTCTGTTTCGGGCTGACGAATATGATCAAAACCACATGTGCTCAAAAACCCATTATTGGCACGCAAAAATCCCTGCCCATTGTCTGAAGACGGATTCAGCAGCCACGGTGCTCTGTAACCATTCGCGCAATGCCATGAGACGGTCACACCGTTGATTGCCAATCGCCCCAGATCAAATCCACGATCCACGACAACTTCAAGCTCAAGCCCGCCACCAGAGCGAAGCTCAAGCACTCGGACACCCCGTTCCGCACCATCAGACAGAGTGACGAGGCGGATATCGGCATAAGCTGCCAGATCTGCATGATATGTGCGCAGCCGTGTCAAATCCGGCGTGCTGGCTGAAAATCCATCACCACTCATTTGACGGCACCGGCTGTCAGGCCTTTGACAATAAAGCGCTGGCCAAAGATGAGAGCTATCAGCGCAGGAATGGCCGAAAGCACAGAGGCAGCCGCCATTTGCGTATATTTGATCTCTTCTTCCTGAACATATTTCGCAATTGCGACCGGTACAGTGGCGGTTTTGTTGTTGGTCAGGGCCAAGGCCACCGGAAACTCATTCCAGCTGAAAATGAACACCAGAACGGCTGTGGCAACAATGCCGGGCATCATCACCGGCACGATGACCCGGCGCAGCAATGTCAAAAACTTCGCGCCATCGACAAAGGCAGCTTCTTCCAGTTCTCTCGGCACTTCACGGAAAAACGAGATCAGAAGCCATAAGGCCAACGGCAGATTCAAAGTGGTGTGTGCCAGGGTCAGCGCGACCAGGTCAATACTCAGATTAACAGTCCGGAACAGCTCATACCAGGCACTGGCGAGAGAGACCGGAGGTACAAGATTGAACAACATGGCCCAGACCAGAAATGCGTTGAGGACCCAACGCGGCCAGTTCATCCGCAGCAACGAATATCCTGCAAGAAAGGCAATCACAATGACGAGCGTGGTGCTGACGCTGGCCACAATGAGGCTGTTGAGAAAGTTCTGCGGATAGGTTGATCTGCGATCAAACAGCACTTCGTCAAAATTGTAGGAAACAGGCGAAAACGTAATGTCGCCCATCAGCAGCACGATCTGCGTCTTGAAAGCCGACAAGGCAATCCACACAAATGGCCCAAGCGTAATGACAACCGCCGCTATCATGGCCACATGCAGCAAGACTTTATCTGTGGGCATGCGCCGTTTGGTTTGGACAATATCGCTCATCGCGTCGCCTCCCGCCGGTTCTGCAACTGCAGGGCAATCGCGATGATCAGAGCAACTGAGAATATCACGGCAACCGAGATAGCGGAGCCATAGCCGGGATTATCCTGCAGAAAGAAGCGCTGATATATGGTGAAACTGATAACTTCGGTCGCTGTTCCCGGGCCTCCCGATGTCAGCAGAAACACTTCATCGAAAACCTTGAAGGCAATGACAGCGCGGAAAATGAAGGTCATGAATATCGCCGGCCATAGCAGCGGCAGGCTGACGCGCCGAAATTCCTGCCATGCGGTTGCGCCATCAACCTTCGCGGCTTCGGAGACATCTTTTGGCAGGCCCTCGACTGCAGCCAGCAGCAACAGAAACGAAAACGGCGTCCAGTGCCAGATATCGACCACAATGACCGAGGCCAGCGCCAAATGCGGCGAGCCCAGCCAGTCAACGGCCGGTATACCCAGTAAATCCAGACCCTGATTGATAATCCCGAACTGGAAATTATACATCAAGCGCCATATGGCACCGATGATGATGCCTGGAATGAGAATAGGCAGAATGAAAAGCGTTCGATAAAGCCGGGAACCGGGTCCAAGCGATGAACAGGCAATCGCCAATGCCAGTCCCAACAACACCTGACAGCTTGTCGCGACCACGACCAGGATGAGTGTATTGACAATGCCCGCCTTCAAAAGCGGATCATCCCCAAGAGCTGCATAATTCTCCAGACCGACAAATTCCCGCTGCACAACACCACCGGACCAGGAAATGTCCATAAAGCTCAGAAAAATGAGGTTCGCGACCGGCAACACAGCCAGAGCCAGAAAGAAGACAACTGCTGGGAACAGTGACCCGTATTTGGGCATCCAGCCTAATTGGACAGAAGTCATAGCATTCCGGCTTTCCTGTTGAGACGCGAGTACACCATCAGGTCAACAACGCTGCTAGATCACGTGTTGCATAAGAGTGATTGCTGTACAAACGGAGAGCCCCGCCCCTGCATAAATGCAATGAACGGGGCCCCCGGGAGGATCTGCTATTTCAGATCGGGCAGATTACCAGTCTTGTAACCGGCATCCGCCAGGACTTTTGCCATATCTTTCGCCATGGAATTGAGCGCATCAACAACAGTGATTTCACCGGCAACCGCGCGGTTCAATCCCAATTCCATAACAGCTGCAATTTCAGCACCTTCAGGAATGGTCCAAAGTCCTTTGGCCTGTGGAGAAGCTGTCCGCATGGCCAGCATGTATCTGTTCTCAGGCTTTTCAGCGAAGTCGGACTCATAGGCAGCAGCACTCACAGGGGCGCCGCCAAGTTCAGCATACGCAATCTGTGTTTCAGGCTTCTGGAACCATTTCAGGAACTCCAGTGCAGCCACTTTTTGAGCGTCGTCCAAATTCTTTGGAATACCGGCAAGCCAGTGACCCAAAGCCGGTGTGGAATCAAACCCTTCTGCATGTGGCAGCGTCGCGAAATCAATCTTGCCAGGTACAATGGATTTGTTCGGATCATCCATCTGCGCCCAAGCCGCTACAGGCAGCACTGCATGCACGGCTTTGCCGGTTGCAAGGAACTGAATCAGATCACCCTGTGTCAAACTGGCTGTGTTTTGCGGTCCGGCCTCTTTGGCAAGCTGCACATACATTTCCAGAGCTTTGCGACCCGCTTCGCTGTTCAGCGTCACAAAGAAATCACCATTGGGTTCATCACGGAAGAAGGAACCGCCATAGCCGTTGATATAGGGGAAAAAGTCCCAGGTGACGGAGACAGTTCCACGGCTGGCGCGTTGCACAATCCCGTACATTTCCGGTGGATTGTGGAACATCTTGGCATTGGCCAGCAAGTCCTCAAATGTTTCCGGAGCCGACAAGCCCTTCTCGTCATACAGATCTTTGCGATAGAACATCAGCGTGATATTCGGATTGACCGGAACAGTCAGAAGATCGCCTGTTTCCCGGTTCACAGTCTTGTTCTCAGCGTCAAACCAAGGCGTATCACCGTAAGTATAAACCTGCGGGTCCAGTTCAAAATCCGGATCGATATTCTTCAATGGCTCAAGAAAGCCACCATGATACATTTCGGGATAGAAAATCCCGTTCACGATCAACAAATCGAATTCACTTTTGTCAGAGCGAACGGCATTGCGCTGCTTTTCAAGACTGCCAGCATACGGGTTGACGTCGAGAGACACCGTATTGCCGGTCTCATCTTCATATTCCTCAACAATTGAGGCAAAGCCTTCAAGCCATGGCGACTGGTTGATCACCACATTGATTGGCGGCTGCGATTGTGCAGCAGCAGCCAGAACGCCCATCCCGAGCACTGCCGCTGTGGATGTCGCTACGGCAAATGATTTGCCAAAAACTGATCTGATACCCATTCTCATTTCCTCCCAAAAAGAATTTCAGGCCTTATCATCCCATCAAGAGCTAGAATAACAAGCTTCTTTATGTTTGATTTATATAACTTTCAGGAATAGATAGGAGACAGGGAGACTATCAGTGATACATCTGCGGCAACTCAAGCATTTCCTGACTGTGTTCGATCATGGCAGCTTTCTTCAGGCGTCCCAGAGCGCAAACATCAGCCAGCCTGCCATCAGTAAAAGCATTCATTCTCTGGAGCAGCACTACGGCGTCTTGCTGTTCAAACGCTTGCCGCGTGGCGTCGAACCCACAACATTTGCGATCGCTCTGGAGCAACACGCCAGACGTATTTTGCTGGATTTTGAACGCTCGAATTACGAGATGTCCATCATGGCGCAAGGCTCACTCGGCCTGGTGCGCATTGGTGTCGGCAGATCGTTCATCCGAAGCGTCAATGATGCCATTTTAGATCTTCACGCCCTGCATCCGGGCATTGATTATTCAGTGATGACCGACCACGCAGATCGCCTGCATCAGGCGCTTCTCAGCAATCGGATTGATCTTTATGTCGGGATGGTCAACCGAGTGATGCATGACCCATCCTGCCTGGTCGAAAGCATTTTTTCAGACAAATATGTCGGCCTGTGCAGTGCCGACCATCCCTTTGCAGGCAAATCGGTTTCCATTGACGATTTGCTGCTTTACGACTGGATTGTCCCGGAAATTGAAGAGGCCGGTCGAACCGCGCTTGAAGCCTATTTTACACATCGCAAAAAGCCGAAACCAACCTTCAAAATCGTCACTAATTCAAATGAAATTGTCTATCAAAGCCTGCGGCAAACCCGTCTGCTCAGCGTCATGCCGGAGGGCAGCCATTATGAGACGCAGTTTGAAAATCTGGCGCGTTTTTACCCAATCGATTTCGAATTTGAGCGAAATGTCGGCATCGTGCGGCGACAGAATTTCTCATCCAGCCCGCTGATCGAAAAATACATTCACAACCTGCAGGCCAGACTGATCTCACTAAACCAACAAACGCCGGACATCCGCCAGAAAATGTCGGTCAATCCGTGA
>CAZOCA010000300.1:0-5122 GCA_964578105.1 uncultured Pararhizobium sp. | reverse complement strand
ACCAGTGATCCGAAAATGGCAAAGGTGGTCATTATTTTCGTCTCCAGAGGGGATCAGGGTTCAGCGATCATCCGCTACAAGCTGGTCGTCAGCAGCTCTCAATTGTTCGAAGAAAAGTTCCAGCGCGTAGATAAGCAGGAACCCCATGCCGACTGGAATGGCCGAGTAAACCCAGGCCATGGACACTTCCAGTGCTGGTGAGATTTGCGGCACAGAACGCGCAGTCAGATGATATCCGCTCCACATGATCGTGACGAAAAAGACCACGCAGGCAAGCGTTGAAAACAGCAGCGCAAGTCGCTTTGGCTGCGCCGGAAGGCTGGCCACCAGGATGCCGATTGCGGCATGCATCTTGCGGCGATAGGCCACTGCAGAACCCAGGAAAATCATCCACACAAACAGATAGCGGATCAACTCATCGGGGAATGCCAGCGAGCTTTGAATGATAAACCGGAAGACCACAGTTGCGACGCCGAGTGCCAGCATGAGCGCGAATGCGGCGGCACAAAGCGCCGTCAGGATGCTTTCTGACAAGTCCAAGGCTTTTTTGACATTGTCCATTGTCTGTCTCCTGACGGCGTATCTGTGTGGCTTACTTGGCTTCGACGGCCGAATTGATCAGCTCTTCACCAATCTTTTCGCGATACTCATCCCAGACCGGCTCCATGGCTGTCTGAAACGCTTGAGTCTGCTCTGGTGTCAAACGAGTCACGGTCATGCCATTGGCTGTCATTTCTTCCAGATACTGAGCCTCGACAGAGTTGAGCTCGGTGCGCTCCCAATCCTGTGTCATTGTTGCGGTTTCCTGGAACAGGGTCTGGACTTCAACAGGCAACTGCTGCCACATTTTATCATCGGCCAGGAACATGATGCCCGCCCATTGATGATTGGAAAGGGTAATGAAATCCTGGACCTTATCAAAGCCAAACGCCTTCACATTGCCAACAGGATTATCCTGTCCATCAACCGTACCCTGTTGCAGACCGGTGAAGACTTCAGACAAGGCCATGGGTGTTGGGTTGGCTCCAAGTGCCTTGAATGTCGCGACATTCAGGGGGTTGTTCACCACACGAAACTTGATGCCCTTCATGTCATCAGGTGTTTCCACCTTGGTCTTGGCTGTAGTGATCGTGCGGAAACCGCTTTCATACATTCCGATGGTGCGAATGCCGGTTTTTGCCAACATGTCAGCGTAAAGGCCTTGGCCAACTGGTCCGTCAGAAACCGCATAGGCATGGGCGCTGTCGCGGAACAGAAATGGCAGATAGAAGATGTCCAGCGGTGGATAGAACGACGCGACATTGGTGGTTGGCACAAGCGCAAAGTCGACAACGCCGATTTGTATGCTCTCTACAAGATCACGCGATGAACCAATGGTTGAGTTTGGAAAAACCTCGATCTTGACTTTTCCGCCGCTCTTTTCCGCCACTGTATCGGCAAACATTTGCGCGCCTTTGGCCAACGGATGGCTTTCATTGTAGGGATGTCCGAATTTCAATTGCATGTCAGGCATGTCCTGAGCGGCAGCACCGGTCAGTGTTCCTGTGAGGGCCATGCCACCGACGGCAAGCATGGCTGTGGCGGTACGTGCATGCCGCAGAAGGCCGCCGAGTAGGCTGGTCTGATTGAATAGAGTCACTTGCATTGCTTGCTCTCCTGTTTTGATTGTCTCCACATGAATTGTGGTGGAGTACTTACTGATGAGCCTTTGAGCTCATTCTCTTTGTTGCGCTTCGTTGAGCGCAGTTTCATTTGACGGTTCGGAAATCCGGTTTTCCGTTTTGCGAAAACGGAACGATTTCAATCATTCGGTCGCTGGGTGGTACGAAAATGCGCTGCCAGGTGATCGGGGTATCGCGGTAGGTCATTCCGCCGATGGACCAGACAATTCCATATTGCCCGGCGGACACATTCAACTGGCGCGCCACGCGGGGCGGGAATGGCAGGCAAGCCATCATTTGCCGTGTGTTCAGCGTGGGCGCGTTGAAACGCTCTGCCAGCATGTCGCGAAATGACACCCCGTTCAGCGTGGCTTCGCTCATTTGCGCCAGCTCTGAAAAACGATCTGCTGGCAGGTAAATCTCGCTGAACACCTCAAATTCATCATTGACCGAAACAATGCGGTGAATGTGGACATATTGCTCGACTTGCGAACCCAGGAATGCGCTCCACGGGCCGGTCTCACTGGTCAATTTCACACTGAGGATTTTGAAGTAGACCGGGAGCAGTTGCTTGCCGCCTTCCGCCATAAAACGGAAATGCATGAGTTGGCCTTCCTGCGCCTGCGCACCGGAAACGAATGTGCCCCGTCCATGGCTGCGTTCGACCACACCCATTTGCACCAGACTGCGCAATGCCCGCTGGATCGTACCCAGACTTGCGCTCATCTCAGTTGCCAGCTGATCTTCGGATGGCAATTGGTCGCCGGGGACCCATCTGCCTTCCTCTATCGCTTTCAGAATGTCTTCAGAAATCTGCTTGTGTTTCGCTTTTGCAGATTTGGGTTGATTGGCATTTGCTGGCTGCATTGAGATCACACTATCGGTTCAATGTCCTATATAGGACTTTCACCACAAACGATATGATCCGTTAAATATGCCGTCAAGTCCTATAGAGTTATTTTAGCAAATTGGTCAGAATTTGAACACGACGCTGAAAAAAGCATCACGATTTTGGCAAAAATGACCGGAAAATGTGCGGCGGAAGGCTTTAGGCCGCTTAGTGAACCTGGTCCGCTGCGAGTTCGACGGACATTCCGGCCAAAAGCTTTGTATATTTCGGGTGGGGTTGCCTGTCCGTGGTCAGAATGCTGCCTTGAATCAGTTTGGGCAGGCTTATCTGCATATGATTGTCTGTGAACTTCGAGGCGTCAACTGCCCAGACATGTCTGTCGGCAATTTGCATTAATGCCGCGCACATATCAGCTTCACATTGTTCCTGAACCAGAAAGCCTCGCTCCGAATGCGCGGACGAAGCTGACAGGAGTGCCCAATCGGTGTGGTGTGAGGCAATGGTTTCATAGGCTGCTCGATCAAAGGCCGCGCCGTCATGATTTCGCAGCTCTGAGCCCGCCATGTAAATGCGGTTGCCGGGCACCATGGCCAATGTGCTGGCGATGAATGTTGAGTTGGTGACCACTGTCAGATCATGATGTTGGCGCAGGGCCTGAGCCACAAAGGCCGAGGTTGAGCCTGTGTCGATTGCAACGGAATTGCCGGGCCTGATCATCTGCGCAACTTTGTTGGCGATGGCAATCTTGGCCTGCTTGTTGCGGTTCATGCGTGCCAGAAAGGGCGGGTCTGTCAGGTTCTGGTTGCTGACAATGGCCCCATGAATTTTTTCAACCTCACCGCGATCGACCATGGGTTTCACGATACGGCGAATGGTCTGATCAGATACGTTCAGCAATTTGGCCAGTTCGCTTACACCGACAGAACCGCGCAAGCTGACAGCGTTTCGAACATCCTGCTCATATTTTGACATGCTGGAACACCTTTCGACGACTGTTGTATATCAACATAAATCAACAAAAAAGTTGATAATTATTGTTTTGGATTTCATAATTTTGAGGAATCATCAACAAGGGCGCGCTTTTAATGTCTGATCCAACCTCTCGCCATGCTGCCAAACATCTGATTATCGGAGGCGGGATCATCGGATGTTCGATCGCCTATCATCTGGCAAAATCCGGTGAAAAAGATGTTGTGCTGTTGGAAAAAGCAGCTCTCACCGAAGGGGCAACATGGCATGCCGCCGGGTTGGTTGGGCAATTGCGGTCCAGCCGCAACACCACACGCATGCTGCAGCGCTCAGTGGCCCTGTATGACAGGCTGGAAGCGGAAACCGGTCTTGCCTGTGACTGGAAGAAAGTCGGAAGCCTTCGGTTGGCAGCCTCGCAGGATCGCTTGCTGGAAGCCAAGCGTCTTGCCACAATGGCCAAGAGCTTTGGTCTGGAAATGCAGATTATTTCGCCGTGTGAAGCGAAGGATTTATTCCCCTACATCAACACCGATGGTTTGCATGGTGCAGCCTTTATCCCCACAGACGGCCATGTGGATCCGGCGAGCCTTTGCCAATCCATAGCTGCCGGTGCACGCATGCATGGTGCGCAATTGCGACAGGGCATCAAAGTTCTGGACTTTACGGTTCAGGATGGCCGCATAACTGAAGTGATAACCACCGACGGCATCTTTGAAGCTGAAACAGTGACCCTTGCCAGCGGGATGTGGAGCCGGGAGCTGGGGCAGAAGCTGGGCCTCTCCATTCCTGCTTGTGCGGTGGAACACCAATATATCGTGACAGAGCCAATTCCCGGATTTCCGGAGGGGCTACCAACACTGCGCGATCCGGACAGACTGGTCTACTACAAGCCAGATGCCGGAGGACGGTTGGTCATTGGCGGGTATGAAGACGATACAATTCCCTTTGGTGACAAAGGGATACCGGGAGAGTTTGTCCGTCAGCTTTTGCCAGAAAATCTGGATCGGTTTGAACCCCTGGCAGTTCATGCGGCTGAGGTGACCCCGATTGTGAATGAAGTGGGTATTCGTCAGGTTATCAATGGGCCCATTCCATATTCGGCCGATGGTGACTTTGTGTTGGGTCCCGTGCCTGATTTCAAAAACCTGATGCTGGCAACAGGGTTCCTCTATGGCATTGCTGCAGGTGGCGGTGCTGGTGAAATGATCGCTGAATGGCTGGTTGAGGGCCGGCCAAGCCTTGATCTGTGGCCACTGGATGCGCGGCGTTTTGGGCCGCATCAAGGTTCACGATCCTACATGTATCCACGCGCAGTGGAGCATTATGCGCATCATTACAAAATGCGTTATCCCGGTCAGGAAAGCAGCGTTGCGCGTAACCTGCGTAAAAGCCCGCTTTATGAACGGCTTAAGGCCAAGGGCGCTGTCTATGGTTCCAAAAATGGTTGGGAACGACCCTTATGGTTTGCGCCTGAAGGCGTGGAGCCGGTAGATCAACTGGATTTCCTGAAGCCGGGCTGGAAGCGCTACGTCGCCGAAGAGCATAAGGCCGTGCGCAACAATGTGGCGCTGGTTGATCAAAGCAGTTTTTCCAAATTTGAGCTGGTCGGGCAGGGCGCGCTGGACGCGCTGCAATACATGGC